>JAHEFS010000092.1 GCA_024640045.1 Chromatiales bacterium
ATGAATAAAAGCGATTCAGCAGGTACCAGAAATAAAGGAATACGGCTGTAGTGACCAGCAACATGATGATCGTAGCCGTCCACTCGGCGGCGGTTGAGCCACCGAGCGAGGCCGCAATCCAGTTCCTTATCGGGTGCAGTTGAAATTCCACGTGTTCAATCTCCCACTGTTCACGGACATTCTGCCAGAAACATGTTCGCTTTCGGAGCCGCAGTGCTTTTGTGCAGGAAGAGCGGTTATCGCCCGGTCGGTCTGCATGAGGTTCTCACTGGATTTCCAGAGCGTATCTTACCGGAGTCGATAGCATGAAAAGGGGATGCCAAAGCTTTCGTTGGCCGCCTGGATTGATTGGATGCTGTTGAGCGAATGACCGGTGACGCCGATGTTCGTGCGGGTCCTGGCTGGCGCCGGTGATCAGCGCCAGGTGACGATCCGGGTTATGCATCGTTCAAGGCAAAGGCCATGGCTGCCTCGGCGTGAATCCGCGTGCTATCGAAAACCGGGATGTCGAAATCCGCCGACGATAGCAGCAGGCCAATCTCGGTGCAGCCGAGGATGACACTGTCCGCACCCTTGTCGCGGGCGTTGGCCACGATTTTCAGGAAAGCCTGGCGGGAGTCCGGGTTGATCTGGCCCCTGCACAGTTCCTCGTAAATGGTGCGATGAACCTGTTCCCTTTCCCCCGGGTCAGGTAAGGCAACTTGCAGGCCGTGCTGTAGTTGCAGCCGGCCGCGGTAGAAATCCTGCTCCATGGTATAGCGTGTACCCAGCAGAGCGGGGCGGAAAGCCCCCTGGGCCTTGATCGCGTGTGCGGTGCAGTCGGCAATGTGCAGCAAGGGGATACTGATGGCGGATTGGACCTCGTCCGCGACGCGGTGCATGGTATTGGTGGCGATCAGCAAGCAATCGGCACCGGCTCTTTCCAGCCCCTGTGCAGCCTCGCACAACTGCCGTGCGGCGCGCTGCCACTCGCCGTTTTGCTGCAGGGATTCCATTTCGGCAAAGTCGAAAGAATGCAACAGCAACTTTGCAGAATGTAACCCGCCCAGGGCCGACCGCGCCAGTTCATTCAGCACCCGGTAATAGGTCGCTGTACTCTCCCAGCTCATTCCACCCAGCAAGCCGACGGTTTTCATTTGTACATGATAACCGGCAGGGAGGTCGCCAGAGTTCAAGTTTTCCCGAATAGGCGTAAAATAACGGCCCTGATGGGCCCGTAGCTCAGTTGGGAGAGCGCAGCGTTCGCAATGCTGAGGTCAGGGGTTCGACCCCCCTCGGGTCCACCACTCTATTCGGTCTTGCTGGAATTTATCCAGTTCCTCGAGCGTGGGCGAGCCCTGCGCGCCCGGACGCGTGACGCTGATCGCGGCAGCCACGCAGGCCCGGCTCAGTGCGGCCTTGGGTTCCATTCCCGACACCAGCCCCACCGTCAAGGCTGCGGTGAATGTGTCACCGGCTCCGGTGGTATCCACAGCCTTTACCTTCGGTGATTCGGCCTGCGCGACTTCCTGGCCGTGACGGGTCAGAACCGCGCCTTCCCTGCCGTAGGTGGTGGCCAGCAAGCCGTCATAGTGCTCCAGCGCCGGGCCCAGGGCCCGCGCCTCGATTTCATTCACCACCAGCAGATCCGTTTCGACCAGGACTTCCCTGGCAACCGGTTTGGCGGGTGCCGCGTTCAAGGTGAAGAAACCCCGATTGCGCTGGGCGGCTGTCAGGATGGTGTCCTGCGGAACCTCCAGTTGGGCAATGACGGCATCGGTCCTGGGCATTCTGAGATGTTCGGCATGAAAGGCAGCATTGGCGCCGGGTGCGACGACGATCTGGTTTTCGCCGGTTCCCGACACCAGGATGAGTGCGAGGCCTGTACTTTCCCCGGGCAGTCGCTGGCAATAGTCCAGGTTGACGCCTGCGGCTTTCAGACCGGCCAGCGCTTCTTCTGCGGCCGGGTCTTCTCCCAGGCAGGCAATCATGTACACCCGTGCGCCCAGCCGGTGGGCTGCCAGGGCCTGATTGGCGCCCTTGCCGCCCGGATGACGATCGACCGTAGCCCCGGTGATTGTCTCACCCGGTACCGGAAAGTGTTCGACTCTGGCGACGAGATCGAGGTTAACGGAACCGACCACCGCAACGGATACCGCTTCAGGTTTCATAGCGCGCCAGCCTCTCTGTCAGTAAATTGAAAAATCCAGGTGCATCCACGGCGTGCAGCCAGTTGACGTTTGCTGCGCGACCGCTTATTCCCCAGAAATCTACCGCGGTATGGCCCATGGTCAGTTCGGACCGTGTCTCCACTTCGACGTTGCAACGCTTGCCGTGGAACAACCCGGGTTCGAGCAGGTAGGCGATGGTGCAGGGGTCGTGCAGAGGCGCGCCCTCGATGTGATACTTTTCCGCGTCGTGCCGGTTGAAGTATTCCAGCATCCCCAGGGTCGCCACCGCGACCGTCGAGGTCAGGGCCCGGAGGGAGTCAAGCCACTCCCGAGTGACGATGACCTGGTGACTGACATCCAGCGGTGCGATGGTCAGGGGCCGGCCGCAGTGCAGTACGATGTTCGCGGCATGCGGGTCCACCAGGATGTTGAATTCCGCCGATGGCGTGGTATTGCCGCCTTCCCGCATGGCACCACCCATCAGTACGATTTCACACACCCTGGCCGTGAGGTCCGGGCGTCTTTGGAAGGCCGACGCAATGTTGGTTAACGGCCCGGTCGGAACCAGGGTAACGGAGGCGTTGTCGGCCTGTTCCAGCGTTTCGATGATGAAATCGACGGCGTGACGCTCTTGCAGGGGGATGGACGGAGGATGAACCGGGGCCCCGTCGATGCCCGAACCGCCATGCACATTTTCCGCCGTGATCAGCTCGCGCACCAGGGGGTGTTCGCAACCGGCGAACACGGGAATATCCACACGCCCGGCGAGCTCACACATCAACCGGGCGTTGCGCTGGGTCAGGTTCAAAGGGACATTTCCGGCGACGGTGGTAATGCCCAGAATATCGAGTTCCTCTGGGGAGGCCATGGCCAGCAGCAGCATGACCGCGTCGTCCTGGCCAGGATCACAGTCGATAATGATTTTCCGGGTAGGTGGCTTCATGTCCGGCGCAGAGTTTGACTCACTCGACCTTGCCATTGCAATCCATGGGGATGATTGCCTGCCTCTTGTATACTCAGCGCGGAGGCGTTCCTGCTCTGGGCCGCCACGGGAAACGACAATTCGGGAGGTCACTTGGAATATCGTCGGCTGGGTAAATCAGGCTTGCAGCTAAGCGCTTTTTCTCTGGGTTCGTGGGTCACTTTTGGCCGCCAGGTCGATGTCAGCAACGCCTGCGAGATGATGGCGCTGGCCTATGATCACGGGGTCAATTTCTTCGACAACGCGGAAATTTATGAGCACGGCGAATCCGAACGGGTGATGGGTGAGGCGCTGCAAAAGCTTTCCTGGCCTCGGGATACCTGGTGCGTATCCAGCAAGGTGTTCTGGGGCGGGGACAAGCCCACCCAGGTGGGGCTGAGCCGTAAGCATGTGACCGAAGCCTGCCACGGTGCTCTCAGGCGGTTAAAGGTGGACTACCTGGACCTGTATTTCTGTCATCGGCCGGACATCCTCACTCCGATCGAGGAAACGGTGCGGGCCATGCACGACCTCGTGACGCAGGGCAAAATATTGTATTGGGGCACCTCGGAATGGAATGCGCAGCAAATTACCGAGGCTTATGCGGTAGCGGCAGCACACCACCTGACGCCACCCACCATGGAACAGCCGCAATATCACCTGTTTCACAGAGAGGCATTCGAGCGCGACCTCGTGCCCCTGTTCGATGAGTACGGCCTGGGCAGTACGACTTGGTCGCCATTGGCCTCAGGTCTGCTGACCGGTAAGTATGGCCAGGGCGTTCCCGACGGTGCCCGCATCACCCTGCCGGGTTACGAATGGCTGGCGAAGAAATTTGAATCCGAGGAGGGTCGGGAACAGATCCGCAAGACGACCGCGTTGGAGGCACTGGCGCGCGAGGCGGGTATGAAGGTTCACCACCTCGCCCTGTTGTGGTGCTTGCAGAATCCACACGTGTCCAGCGTGATTCTGGGTGCATCCAGTCCGGGGCAGTTGCAGGATAACCTCGACGCGCTACAGCACGAAGTGCAGATAACCCCGGAACTGATGGAGGCGATAGAGGATGTGGTGGGGAACCGGCCTGAACCCTTCAGTTCTTTCCGGTAACGAGCCCGGAACTCAGAGACCGCAGTTAACCAACCTGGAACCAGGCCCCAATTACAGCTTTGGGGGATGATGGCAACGAGGCCTGGCTCCGGGTCGAATGATCTTCCATGGCCGGCTACGTTCAAAAGCGAACGATACCTTCCCTGAACTGTTCCATTCTGCTCCCTAAGGGCGGCGCCGTCTGCTGTGAGGATTGACAGTCCTGCCTGTAAAAATTGACGGTATCGACCTGATACCGATTCCTGCGGTCACCTCTGTGCCAGGCGGGGAAGTTGCTGCTCAGTCAGTAAGCGTCAGGAGACGTAGCCATGTTTCATGGCGTATTGGATCAACTCTGAATTGGTCTTGATCTCCAGTTCTTCCATCATCTGGTACTTGTGGAAGGCCACGGTGCGCGGCGTGATGCTCAGGATTTCAGCGATTTCCTTCATCGTTTTGCCTTCCGTCAGCAGTTGCAGTACTTCGCGCTGACGTAAAGTTAGGTTGGCATGCGAGCGTTGCCCACCCGGATTCTTGATGAAGGCGCTGATCATGTCGCGGGCGATACCCGGCGTCACGTAGTTGCCGCCGGCTGTGACCACCTCGATGGCCTGGAAGAGTTCCGATGCGGCCGAGCTTTTCAGCAGATAGCCATTGGCCCCGATGCGAAAAGCCTCGGTGACGAGTTCCGGATCGTCGTTGACGGTGAGGAACAGCAACTTGATGTCGGGAAACATCTTCTTGAGTTTTTCGCCGGCATCGAAACCGTTGAGGTTCGGCATGTTGATGTCGAGCACCACCACGTCCGGCTTGAGTTTCTTGACTTGCGCCAGCATCTGGCGCCCGTCGACAGCGGTACCCACGATCTCGCACTTAGGTTCCAGTAAGATGCTGAACGCTTCCAGAAGTAGCGTATGGTCATCTGCCAGGAACACGCGTGGACGCCGCATCTAGCCCCCCAAAGGCCTATTGCCGATAGAACATACTATGCCATTTTGGCGCGTCAAGTTCATCCGGAGCCCCCGGTTGGATGACTTTAGGCAGGTAAGGCTTAGAATACAGGGCATTGAGCAGAGGCTTGCGGTCATCTCCAGCAAACGACAGCAAAGGGTTTCAACATGACAGTGAATCGGTTTGGCGTTGGTTGGCTATGTGTATTTTTCGCCGTAACGGCGCAGGCCCTGGACGATTCAAAGCCTGGAGAGGCCTACGACAGAGATCTCGCTGTCCTGGCCAGTGACGACATGACCGGGCGGGGGCTGGGCACGGACGGTCTCGATCGAGCAGCAGACTGGCTGGAGTCGTATTTGCAAGAGATCGGGCTAGAACCGGTTTTTTCCGGGTCATTCAGGCAGTCCTTCCCGGTCAAGACGGGCGTCGAGATCAGCGGCGAGAACCAAATTCAGGGCCTTGCGGAGCAGGACTGGGTTCCGCTTGGATTTTCCAGTTCGGGCAGTTTTTCTGGCCCCCTGGTCTTCGCTGGCTATGGAATCAGCGCTCAACCATTGGGTTTCGACGAACTCGATGGTCTCGATCTCCAGGGTAAGGTCGCGCTGGTTTTACGTTATGAACCGCAGGAGCGCGACGACGACTCTGTTTTTTCTGGCCGGCGACCGAGCCGTTGGTCCGCACTCCGGTACAAGGTTTTGCAACTGCGTGAACGCGGAGCTGCAGCCGTAATTTTTGTTACCGGTCCCTTGCAGGATGAGGGCAGCGATCGTTTGCCGGTGTTGCGAAACGATGGCCCCGAAAGTCCTGCTGGATTACCCGTGGTACAGGTGCGAACCTCGGTGGCGCAACGTTGGCTGGACCCGGTGGGCATCGACCTGACCGAATTTCAGCGTCGCACTGACCGCGATCTCCGGCCTGCATCCCGATATCTCGATGGCGTGACGGTCACGGGAACGGTGACCTTGAAGGCCAGCTACGAGGAGACGGCCAATATTGCCGGCCTGATTCCGGGAAAAGGGGTGCTGGCTGAAGAATACGTGGTGATCGGGGCTCACTATGACCATCTTGGCATGGGCGGGGCGAGTTCCATGCGCCCGAACGAAGTAGCGATACACAACGGTGCAGACGACAACGCCTCGGGAACCGTGGCAGTGTTGCACGCGTCACGGCTTCTGCGCCAGAAACTCGCCAACCTGGAGAGTCATCGAAGCGTTGTGATCGCGTTATTTTCCGGCGAGGAAACCGGCCTTGCCGGGTCCTCGTTTATGGTGGACCACTGGCCCTTCGAACTCGATCGTGTCGTGGCGATGCTCAACCTGGACATGGTGGGTCGTTTACGGGACAACACGCTGGTCGCCCTGGGTTCGGAGTCCGCTGAAGAGTGGGCGCCAGCACTGCAGCAAGTGGCGGCTCAAATAGGTCTGGAAATTTCCATGCGTGGCGATGGTTACGGCCCATCTGATCAGACGAGTTTCTACGCGCGGCAGATTCCCGTTCTTCACTTTTTCACCGGCGTTCATGAGGAGTATCACAGCCCCGAAGACGACGCTCCGACCATCAACGCAGCCGGGGCCGTCAAGGTGGTGGCAGTCACTGCCGCAATGGCGGAGGAACTGGCTTCCGGGCGCCTCAACCCGGTTTATGAGAGAGCCGGCGCAGCGCCTGCGATGGGCGGGGATAGCCGCGGCTATGGGGCCTATTTGGGCACGGTTCCGGATTACCGGTCCATGGAAGCATCAGAAGGGGGCGTGTTGCTGGGAGATGTGCGGCCCGGTGGGCCGGCCGATCTGGCTGGGATCCGCGGTGGCGACACCATTGTTGCCATGGCGGGTACACGGATTGAAAACCTCATGGACATGACTTATGCCCTGCAGGACAACAAGCCGGGCGAAACCATCGACGTGGTGGTGCTCCGCGACGGTGAACGTGTCGCTTTGCGCGCCACTTTGGGTGATCGTGCGCTGATGAAACAGTCGCCGCCGCCGGCCGAGGCGGATTCGGCCGAACCGGCCTCGCCGCACGGCTCACCGCCGATGGAGCCCCCACCGGAATCGGCAAACGGGACCGCCGAACAGCCGTTTGTATTACCGGCCTTTTACCAGGGCAGGCCGGGGGCAGGATTTGCCGTCGGTGCGGGCCAACCATTTGAGACTCGCGTTTCTGAAGAGCGGCATTTCGTTGACATCCGGCAATTGACCTTCGGCGGTGAAAACGCAGAGGCCTATTTCAGCCCTGATGGCACCCAGTTGATTTACCAGGCGACGCTCGCCGAGGGCGGTTGTGACCAGCAATATGTTCTTGATCTCGCAAGCGGTGAAAGCCGGCTGGTGTCGTCCGGAAAGGGGCGCACCACGTGCGGCTACTACGACTGGCCAGAGGCGGACCGTATTGTTTTCGCTTCCACCGAAAGCGGGGGAGAGGCGTGCCCCGCCAACCCGGACTTCTCACAGGGTTATGTCTGGGCGCTGTATGAAGACTTCGAACTGTACGAAGTGCGGCCGGACGGCAGTGGTCAACGGCGACTGACCGATTCACCGGGTTATGACGCCGAAGCGACCTGGTGCCACCGCGGTGGAGAATTTGTCTTCACCTCTGTACGCGACGGCGATCTCGATCTGTACGTCATGAACGAGGCCGGGGATCTTCGTCGGCTAACCGATGAGATCGGTTATGACGGCGGTGCTTTCTTCAGTCCTGACTGCAAGGAAATCGTCTGGCGGGCCAGTCGTCCTACCGGGGAAGCGCTGGTCGATTACCAGCGGCTTCTGGGCGAGGGTTTGATCCGTCCGGGGGCATTGGAGTTGTTTGTCATGAACGCTGACGGAACCGGCAAACGTCAACTGACTGAAAACGGCGCGGCCAACTTCGGGCCTTATTTCCACCCGGATGGCCGGCGAATTATTTACTCGTCGAATGCGGCAACGGGTGACGAGCGGGAATTTGAACTGTTCATGGTTGACAAGGTGACGCTCGAGATCGAGCGTGTGACATTCTCCGCTGGATTCGACGGTTTCCCGCAATTCTCACCTGATGGTGAATGGTTCGTCTGGGCCTCAAATCGGGCTGACCCGAGCAGTCGCAGTACCAATTTGTTCATCGCGCGCTGGCAGGATTAAAGCCTGTCAGCCAACGGGCTGACCTGCACAGCGCCAGATCCGTCAACGGCACTGCGCGGTCAGCTCGGGGTCAGCGTCCTGTCCGAACCCCAGCGGCTGCCCTTCGGCACCGGCATAAACGACGATAATCTCCACCTCTTCGTCGGCATGGCCGCTGTGCCATTGGCGGGAAACCTCCACGAGACCCTCGCCTGCCTGCAGCGTGACTGATGCTCCGTCTGGCTTGGTGACTTTCAGCTGGCCACGCGTCACGGCTCCGGCCAGCGGTACCGGGTGGCAATGCCAGGGCAGGCTGACACCCTTCGGTATCGTGATCCTGACGACCGATAGCTCGGGCGTGCCGTCCGGGTACGCGAATGGTGCGCCATCCCAGCTCGAGGAAGCCTGGACGAGCACCTCGGTTTTGGCGCCACCGCTTTCCGCTGCTTCGGCCGGGTCAATACTCAGACTGATGCAAATCAGGATAAGGGTCTGTAGTTTCATGCTGTGTCTCTCCTTCAGGGGTCATTCCGGTAGTGTCAGGGCTTGGAATCGAGCAGTCTCAAACTGCCGGGATTCCGATATAATTGCCGCCCTTTGCTCGTCCAGGATGATTGGATCGTTATGGCTCAGTACGTTTTTACCATGAATCGCGTCGGCAAGATCGTGCCGCCGCGCCGCGTGATTCTCAAGGACATTTCGCTTTCGTTCTTTCCGGGCGCCAAGATTGGGGTGCTTGGACTCAATGGTGCCGGCAAGTCCACGCTGCTTCGCATCATGGCGGGGGTGGACCAGGATATCGAAGGTGAAGCCCGGCCCATGCCTGGACTCAAAATCGGGTACCTGCCGCAGGAGCCGGCGCTGGATGAAGCCAAGAGCGTCCGGGAAAATGTCGAGGAGGGCGTTCGGGAGCCGCTGGATGCGCTTGCCGATCTCGAACAGGTCTACGCTCAATACGCTGAGCCGGACGCGGATTTTGACGAATTGGCCAAGCGACAATCGCAGCTCGAAGATGTGATTGAGGTTTGGGATGCCCATTCCCTGGATCATCGCCTGGAGGTGGCGGCGGATGCCTTGAGGCTGCCGGCGTGGGATGTGCCCGTCAGCCAGTTGTCTGGCGGTGAACGACGGCGTGTGGCCCTGTGCCGCTTGCTGCTTTCCAAACCCGACATGTTGTTGCTGGACGAGCCCACCAACCACCTGGATGCGGAAAGCGTGGCCTGGCTGGAGCACTACCTGTGCGATTTCCCCGGTACCGTCGTGGCGATTACCCACGACCGTTATTTCCTGGACAATGCTGCCGGCTGGATCCTGGAGCTGGACCGTGGCTACGGAATTCCATTCGAGGGTAACTACTCTGCCTGGCTCGAAGCCAAGGTCGAAAGGCTGGCGGTGGAAGAGAAACAGGAAGCTGCTCGGCAGAAGGCGATCCGCCACGAACTCGAGTGGGTTCGGGCCGGCGTCAAGGGTCGCCAGGCGAAAGGCAAGGCCCGGCTGCAGCGTTTTGAAGAGTTGAATGCGCGCGAGTTCCAGGCCCGCAACGAAACCAATGAAATCTACATCCCGCCCGGCCCGCGACTGGGCGACAAGGTGATCGAGGTAAATGGGGTCAGCAAGAGTTTCGGCGAACAGGTGCTGTTCGAAAACCTTTCTTTCCAGGTGCCGAAGGGCGCCATTGTCGGGGTGATTGGCGGCAACGGTGCAGGCAAGTCCACCTTGTTCCGGATGTTGGCAGGCTCCGAGATGCCGGACGCAGGAACGGTCGAAATCGGTGAAACCGTGCAGTTGGTGCACGTGGAGCAATTGCGGTCCGAACTGAAGAATGAAAAAACCGTTTGGGAAGCTCTGTCCGACGGCCAGGATATGCTCAGCATCGGCAACTATGAAATCCCCTCAAGGGCTTATGCCGGCCGCTTCAACTTCAAGGGTTCCGATCAGCAAAAACGTGTCGGCGATTTGTCTGGTGGAGAACGGGGCAGGTTGCAACTGGCAGTGACCCTGAAGCAGGGAGGTAACGTACTGCTCCTGGATGAACCCTCCAACGATCTCGACGTGGAAACCCTGCGCGCACTGGAGGAGGCTATGTTGGCCTTCCCGGGCTGCGTCATGGTGATCAGCCACGATCGCTGGTTCCTTGACCGCATCGCGACGCACATCCTGGCGTTCGAGGGCGACAGCCAGGTCACGTTTTTTGCGGGCAACTACACTGAATACGAAACGGACCGCCTCGACCGGTTAGGTGAAGACGCCGCGCCGAAGCGCGTGCGCTATCGAAAGTTAAAGCATTGAAATCCGGTCCGGCGGACTGCCGGGCGCGAAAGGCGCCGCGACCATTGGTGCGCCGCGGTGTGTTCAGTCTGTCGCAGGAGGGGTCTGGGCTTCGAACCAGGCACCAACAGCCATGACCTCCTGACGCGTCATGCGGTCAGCCACGTCGCACATGTTGCGCGCTCCACTTTTGGGTTCACCATTCTGATATTCAGCATCGGGGCAATGGCGTT
>JAHEFS010000093.1 GCA_024640045.1 Chromatiales bacterium
GTATCGAGCGAACGCTCAGGTTCGGCAAAACGGAAGAAGCGATAGCGTAGATTGCCGACGGCTTCCAGGTTGGTTTCCGAGCCACCTTCGTCCGGGGTTTCCTCCGTGGCCATGAGCCCTGCAGAAAGCGAGAACCAGGTGTTGTTGGTTTTAACGAGGTATTTTCCGAACGCCGCGCCTACGGATACTCGAAGGTTGACACCCAGTGCATCATTGGATTCGATGTTTCCGAACCAGTTCCGAAACCGCTGGCCCGCCAGCAAATACTCGTGGGCGCCCTTCAACTCGTAGCGGCTCTGGTCGTTGGCCCCGGTACGCCTGGTGGTCGTGCCTCGCCAGGAAGCTTCGGTCATGCGGTCATTGTTGATGGTCCGGAAATCAATTGAGCTGGTCAGGTCCGCAGTTTCGATGGCCTTTTGATAATCAAAGCCGAGGCTGATATCGAGGTCCATGCGGTCTTTGAACGTTGCCTGAACCGGCCAGGCCGAGACGATGTCGGCGAGATTTACGGCCATTGGTCCACTGGCACCCTGAACGATGACGTCATCACTGTCATCCAGCTTCTGCAGCTGGCCGATCAGCCGCGTGCCGTCCGTCATTTCCATCGATTGGGTCTTGTCGCTGATAATCCGGCGGATGAAGCGCCACTCGATGTTTATTCTGCCCATTGAGTCGGTGCTGAAATTCAGCAGACCGGCTTCCAGTTTTTTGATCTCGCCGGTGATGCGGTCACCGTTTTCCAGGATCACGATATCGGTTTTCTGCGCCAGGGCGAGCGTTGGCGAGAGCAAAACGAAGAGCAGGAAGGCGGGCAATAGTCTTTTCATGATATTTCGGCGTTTGAAAAGGTTGGTTGGGCTGTTTGGTCAATTCTAACGGCTGCGGCAGGGATGTGAGTAGGTGATACCCGAACTCGCAGCATCGCGCGAGGCTTGGTGCAAACGTATGCACGCTAATTGATGTATCGATCTGGCATAATAAAGCGCTTACATTTTGAAAAACGAAGACAGGAGCACCGCACTTTCATGCAAATGCGCCGCACGAAAATAATTGCCACCCTTGGCCCTGCTACGGACACCAGGGAATCATTGGCGGGCATCATCCTGGCCGGGGCCAACGTGTTGCGGATCAACCTGTCGCACGGCAGTGAGGAAGAGCAGGCCGCACGGGCCCGGATGGTGCGCGAAGTGGCCAGTGAGGTGGGCAGCGAGGTGGCAATTCTCGCGGATCTGAGGGGGCCAAAAATTCGCGTTGAAAAATTTCTCAATGGTTCGGTCACGCTGGATCCGGGCGACCACTTCTTCCTTGACGCTGGCGAGCACCCGGAGCCCGGTAACGGCAATGGTGTCGGCGTGACCTACCGGGATTTACCGAATGACGTGCAAGCGGGACAAATGCTACTGCTGGATGACGGCATGATCACCATGAGGGTGCTCGAAATCCAGGGCGAGAAAGTGCTCTGCGAGGTCGTCAATGGAGGCAAGCTCGGCAGCCGCAAAGGCCTGAACCTGCAGGGTGGTGGACTATCGATTCCCGGGCTCGCAGAGCACGATGTCGGTGACATCAAGCGCGCGGCGGCCATGGACGTCGACTACCTGGCGGTGTCGTTTCCCAGTACCGCGGATGACATGGAGAAGGCAAGGCAACTCCTGCGTGAAGCCGGAAGCGATGCCCAGCTGGTGGCCAAGATCGAACGGACCGAGGCCATACAGAACCTGGATGCCATTATTGCAGCGTCCGATGCCGTCCTGGTTGCGCGCGGCGACCTGGGGGTGGAAATTGGTGATGCTGAATTGCCGGGTCTGCAGAAACTGATCATCCGACGCGCACTCGACCAGAATCGCGTGGTGATTACCGCCACCCAGATGATGCAGTCCATGGTGGAGAACCCGATCCCGACCCGGGCCGAAGTACTGGATGTGGCCAACGCGGTCATCGATGGCACCGATGCCGTCATGCTTTCGGCGGAGACCGCGGTTGGCAAGCATCCCGTTAAGGTGATCGAGGCGATGCATCGGGTCTGCGTCGGCGCCGAACGGCACTGCGACACCCTGGAAGACATCGAGCAACTGAACGTACGCTTCCAGCGAATCGATCAGGCCATCGCGATGGCTGCCATGTTCACCGCCACGCACGTCCAGGTGCACGCGATCATCGCCCTGACCGAGTCGGGTTCGACCGCCCAGTGGTTGTCGCGTGTCCGTACATCGGTGCCGATCTTTGCGCTTTCACCGATCGCGTCCAGCCGCCGCCGTATGGCGCTGTACCGTGACGTATTTCCAATCGCCCATGTTCAGAAGTGGGACGATATCAACCAGGCGGTTTCGGAAGCGATCGCCAACCTGGTCGAGAAAGGGTTTCTGGGCGCGGGCGATCGCGTGCTGGTGACCATGGGCGCAGCGCTCGGCAAGGAGGGCGGCACCAACACACTTCGGTTGGTCCAGGTAGGTGCCGATGGTATGGCGGATCACCAGGCCGAGTTGGACCTGCACTAGCGGTTTTGTTGTCGGGGTAAATGGCTTCGCCGCCGCGCAGCGCTTAAAATGAGGGGCTGCAGTGTTTAACTTGAAGCGTTCGTGTATTGACCAGATATCCACACACGGGGCGCGGCATCCTGCCGGGCCCCATCCCTTATAAATGGGTGCACCATGACTGACAAGCTTAGAGAAAGCGCGCTCGAATACCATCGCTATCCGGTTCCCGGCAAAATCAAGATCACGCCGACCAAGGCGCTGACCACACAAAGAGACCTCTCTCTGGCCTATTCGCCCGGTGTCGCGGCCGCCAGCGAGTTGATCCATGCAGACCCCCTCGAGGCCAGCAATATGACGGCTCGTGGCAACCTGGTCGCGGTCGTATCCAATGGCACTGCCGTATTGGGCCTGGGCAACATCGGCCCGCTGGCGGCCAAGCCGGTCATGGAAGGTAAAGGGGTTCTGTTCAAAAAATTCGCCGATATCGACGTTTTCGATATCGAGGTGTCGGAAAACGACCCGGACAAGCTGGTCGATATCATCGCGGCCTTGGAACCCACTTTTGGCGGGATCAACCTGGAAGACATCAAGGCACCCGAGTGCTTTGAAGTCGAGCGCAAACTCAGTGAGCGGGTGAACATCCCGGTCTTTCACGATGATCAGCACGGAACGGCCATCATCACGGCGGCCGCCATGCTCAATGCCCTCGAGGTCATCGACAAGGACATCGGTAAGATCCGCCTGGTGGCATCCGGTGCGGGCGCGGCGGGTATTGCATGCCTGGATTTACTCGTCAACCTGGGGCTGAAGCGTGAAAACGTCATGGTGTGTGACAGCCGTGGCGTGATCTACCGCGGCCGTGAAGAAAACATGGAGCCGGGCAAGGCCTCCTATGCGCGGGAGACCGAAAAACGCACCTTGGCGGAGGCGATCGAGGGGGCGGATGCCTTCCTGGGTGTTTCGGTCGGCGGCATCCTGAAACCGGATATGGTCGCAAAGATGGCCGAACGTCCCATCATCATGGCCTTGTCCAATCCGAATCCGGAAATCATGCCCGAAGACGCTCTGGCCGTCCGTCCTGACGCCATCATCGCCACGGGCCGATCAGACTACCCGAACCAGGTCAACAACGTCCTGTGTTTCCCCTACATTTTCCGTGGTGCTCTGGATGTCGGGGCCACGGTCATCAACGACGAGATGAAGATGGCCTGTGTTCGCGCACTGGCGGACCTGGCGCGGCGCGAAGTCAGCGATATCAGCGCTGCGGCTTATGCCGGCCAAACGCTGCAGTTTGGCCCGGAATACCTCATTCCCAAGCCATTCGACCCGCGCTTGCTGGTTTATCTCGCGAGCGCGACGGCCGAGGCGGCCATGGCCAGTGGCGTGGCGACGCGTCCGCTGGAAGATATCGAAGCCTATCGTGAGAAACTGACCCAGTTCCTGTGGCGCACCGGCCTGTTGATGAAGCCGGTATTCGATGCCGCGCGCCGCGACCCCAAGCGTGTCATATTCGCAGAGGGTGAAGAAGAAGTCGTACTGCGCGCGCTGCAGACCGTCGTTGACGATGGGCTGGCAAAGCCCATCCTCATCGGTCGTCCGGCGGTGATCGAGAAACGGATTGACAAACTCGGCCTGCGCATCAGGATGCACGAGGATTTCGACCTAATCAATCCCGAGTCCGACCCCCGTTACTGGGATTACTGGACCACCTATCACGCCATCATGGAGCGACGCGGAGTGTCTCCGGACGTTGCCAAGTCGGTCGTGCGGACCCGTAACGCGGTAATCGCGGCCGTGGCCGTGGTGCGCGGCGATGCGGATGCCTTGATCACCGGCGTAATTGGGCGATACCGGAACAAGCTCACTCACGTCCTGGACGTCATTGGGCTTCGCGAAGGGGGCAATGTGGCAGCAGCTATGGGCGTTCTGCAAACCGAGGCGGGGGCAGTATTTGTCTGTGATACCGAGGTGAACCCGAATCCGACTGCTGAGGAGATTGCGGAAATCACCTTGATGGCGGCCGACAAGGTTCGCATGTTCGGTATTGAGCCGCGGGTTGCGCTGATGTCACATTCGAGTTTCGGCAGCCATGATGATGCCGATGCCCAGCGCATGCGTAATGCCCTGGCGCTGATCCGCGAGGCTGCCCCCGGACTCGAAGTCGAGGGTGAAATGAGCGCCGACATGGCGCTGGATCCGGATTTGCGCAAGCGCGTGTTTCCCAACTCCAGGCTGCAGGGTCCGGCCAACCTGTTGGTGATGCCGGACCTGGGTGCCGCGCATATTGCCTATAATCTTGCCCGGGTGGCCAGCCATGGTGTGACCGTCGGGCCAATTCTGATGGGAACCGCCCGGCCAGCACACATATTGAACGCATCGGCCACGGTACGTCGCGTGGTCAATATGACCGCCATCGCCGCGGTCGACGCGCAACTGTTTGAGGCAAGCCAAAGGAACGCTAACTGATGAGTCCGAAACCCATTCGTCCCCAATCCGATCTCGACCCGGCGGAGACCAGCGAGTGGATGGAGGCCTTGCAGGCCGTCATTCAGCGGGATGGCCCGGAACGGGCGCATTTCCTGTTGGAGCACCTGGTTGATCTCGCGCGGCGATCCGGCGGCCACTTGCCGTACGATGCAACCACCGCCTACATCAACACCATTCCGCCGCACCTGGAAGTGAGGGGCAAGGGTGACCGCGAACTGGAGCGCCGGATCAAGTCGATCGTGCGCTGGAACGCGATGGCGATGGTGCTGCGTGCGGGCAAGCGTGGGGGTGAACTGGGTGGTCATATTGCCAGCTACCAGTCGGCAGCGACCCTGTATGAAGTGGGGTTCAATCATTTTTTCCGTGGCTCCGATCATCCCGGTGGCGGTGATCTTGTTTACATCCAGGGGCACTCTTCGCCCGGTGTCTATGCACGTGCTTTCCTGGAGGGACGCATCAGTGCGGAGCAGCTCGACCGATTCCGGCAGGAAGTCGATGGACAGGGCCTGAGTTCCTATCCGCACCCATGGTTGATGCCGGATTTCTGGCAGTTGCCCACGGTGTCCATGGGGCTGGGTCCGATCATGGCCATTTACCAGGCGCGGTTTCTGAAGTATCTGCATAACCGGGGTATCGCCGACACGTCACAGCGCAAGGTCTGGTGTTACCTCGGTGATGGTGAAACTGATGAGCCCGAATCCCTGGGGGCCATTTCACTGGCCGGGCGCGAACACCTGGACAACCTGGTCTTTGTCATCAACTGCAACCTGCAACGTCTCGATGGCCCGGTCCGGGGCAACGGCAAAATCATCCAGGAACTGGAAGGCGTGTTCCGGGGTGCCGGCTGGAATGCCATCAAGGTGCTGTGGGGCGGGCGCTGGGACCCCCTGCTGGCCAAGGATACCGATGGCCTGCTGCGCCGCCGCATGGAAGAGGCCGTCGACGGCGAGTACCAGAACTACAAGGCCAAGGGCGGCGCCTACACGCGAGAGCATTTCTTCGGCGCGTATCCCGAGCTGAGAGAAATGGTTGCCAACATGTCGGATGAAGATATCTGGCGTCTGAACCGGGGTGGCCACGACCCGCACAAGGTTTTCGCGGCTTACCACGCTGCTGTCAATCATGAAGGTCAGCCTTCGGTTGTTCTGGCCAAGACCGTCAAGGGTTATGGCATGGGTGAGTCGGGGGAAGCCCAGAACATCACCCACCAGCAGAAAAAAATGGACACGGGCTCGATTCGCCAGTTCCGCGATCGCTTCAATGTGCCGATTCCCGATGAGGAACTCGAGCAGATCCCCTATTACCATCCCGGGCCGGATAGCCCCGAGGCGAAATACCTGGTGGAACGCCGCACCGAACTGGGCGGACCCCTGCCGCGCCGCAACAGTGAAGCGCCCCCGATGGAAGCGCCGGGCCTGGATGCTTTCGGTGGCTTGCTGCAGTCCACGGGCGAACGAGAAATCAGCACTACCATGGCTTTTGTGCGGGCGCTGGCGATTGTCCTGCGCGAGAAGCATTTAAAAGATCGTGTGGTGCCCATCGTCGCCGACGAGGCGCGCACCTTCGGCATGGAGGGCATGTTTCGGCAGCTCGGTATTTACGCCAATCGGGGGCAGCTCTACACGCCGGTCGATTCTGACCAGCTGATGTTTTACAAGGAAGACCGCAAGGGACAGATTTTGCAGGAGGGCATCACCGAAGCCGGCGGTATGTCATCGTGGATCGCGGCAGCTACCAGCTACAGTTCCAGCGGTGTGCCCATGATCCCGTTCTTCATCTTCTACTCGATGTTCGGTTTCCAACGCGTTGGTGACCTGGCCTGGGCGGCGGGTGACCTGCGTGCTCGCGGCTTTCTGATCGGCGGCACTTCCGGGCGTACGACCCTCAACGGTGAAGGCTTGCAGCACGAGGACGGGCACAGCCATATCCTGTCGGCCCAGGTGCCCAACTGTGTTTCTTACGACCCGACGTTCGCTTATGAACTGGTCGTCATCATGCAGGACGGCCTGCGTCGCATGTACCAGGAGCAGGAGGATGTTTACTTCTACATCACGGTGATGAACGAGAACTACACCCATCCTGCGATACCCGACGGAGCCGAGGAGGGTATCCGGCGTGGACTGTACCTGTTTCAAGAAGGAACCGGCGACGGAACCCGGGTGCAGTTGATGGGGTCCGGCGCAATCTTGAGGGAAGTGATCGCTGCGGCCGAAATATTGGAGCAGGAATTTGGCATCAGTGCCGATATCTGGAGCGCCACCAGTTTTACCGAACTGCGGCGCGACGGCGAAGCCGCAACCCGGCACAACCGTCTCAATCCAGAGACTCCGCACCAGTGCTGGGTGGAACAGTGTCTTGAGGGCCGTGAAGGCCCGGTGATTGCAGCTACCGATTACGTCAGCGCATTCGCCGACCAGGTACGGGCTTTCTTGCCACAGGACCAGTATATCGTTCTGGGAACCGATGGTTTCGGTCGTTCAGATACCCGTGAAAACCTGCGCAGGTTCTTCGAGGTCGATCGACAGCAAGTTGCCTATGCGGCGCTTTATGGTCTTTACCGCGAGGGCAAGATGGACCGGGAGGCGCTGTTGGCGGCTCGTGACAAGCTTGGCATCGAGCCCGGCAAACCCAATCCATTCAAGGTGTGAGCGCCCGGTGAGTAATCGCATTGAAATCAGGGTTCCGGATATTGGTGACTTCAGCGATATTCCGGTGATCGAAGTGCTGGTCAGTGCCGGCGACCGGGTCGACTCCGATCAGTCGTTGGTAACACTGGAAAGTGACAAGGCGACAATGGAAGTGCCATCGCCCGCGGCTGGTGTAATCGTTGAACTGTCCGTCAGCCTGGGAGACGACGTATCCGAAGGCGACCTGGTGGCTATCCTGGAAGCAGAAGAGGTCATTGCCGATGAGCCAGTGACGGCCAGCCAGGAAGCACCGGCTGAGCCCGTCAAGGCTGCTGTGGAGACGAAGCCAGTTACAAGGCGCGATCCTGAGCCGCCGGTGCCCGAGAATGCTCCGGTGACAGTGGGCCCCCGGCAGTCACCTCCGGTACCTCTGGGTGCGGATGCAACCCTGCCGGGCAAGGTGCCTTATGCCAGCCCCGTAATCCGGGCCTTTGCGCGAGAATTGGGTGTAGACCTGTTCCGGGTAAGCGGCACCGGGCGCAATGGCCGGATCCTGCGAGACGATGTTACGGCATTCGTTAAAGCCGTGATGGCCGGTTCGGTTGCGGCTCCGAGTGGTGGCTTGAGCTTTGACTTGCCTGAACCACCCGCGATCGATTTCACCAAGTTTGGCGATATCGAGAAGCTGGCCTTGTCCCGGATCAGGAAAATATCCGGTAAGAATTTACACAGGAACTGGTTGAGCATTCCTCATGTCACCCAGAACGATCTCGCGAATATCAGCGAGATGGAGCAGTTCCGCAAAGCCAACAAGGACGAAGTGGCTGCGGATGGTTTCAAGCTGACCCCGCTGGTCTTTCTGATCAAGGCTTGCGTGGCAGCGCTCCAGGAGTTCCCGCAATTCAACGCCTCGCTGGATCCGGATGGCGAACACCTCCTGCTGAAGAAATACTTTCACATCGGTATTGCCGTAGACACGCCCGATGGTTTGGTGGTGCCTGTCATCCGTGACTGTGACCGCAAGAGCATGCGCGAGCTGGCGCAGGAGTTGTCCGAGGTCAGTCAGCGGGCACGGGACAAGAAACTGACACCCAGCGACTGGCAGGGCGCATCCTTTACCATCTCGAGCCTTGGGGGCATCGGCGGAACGTCTTTCAACCCCATTATTAATGCGCCGGAGGTGGCCATTCTCGGCGTTTCCCGGTCCCGCATGCAGCCGGTGTGGAACGGTGAAAATTTCGAGCCAAGATTGATGCTGCCGGTTTCGGTTTCCTACGACCACCGGGTCATCGACGGCGCTGCTGCTGCCCGCTTCACGCGGTTCCTGGCTGAGTTCCTGGAAGCCGCTGATCGTTTCACGCTGGATTGATGGGCGACAAACAGGAATTTCCCGATCCCCAAGCCCCGCCGCGCGGCAGGGGCTTGCTCATGCTCGGCGCCATCGGCCTGTTGGCGGGGTTGACTGCCTTGTTCAGCGCTGCTGGACCAGACCGAGGAAGCACGGCTTATCGCGTGGACGAGGCCGGTAATGCACAAGTCGTCGTGGCCCGTGACCGCAGTGGCCATTACGTGGCCGAGGGCGCGATCAATGGCATCCCGGTCACTTTCCTGGTCGATACCGGAGCGACCGATGTTGCGATATCGGAAGCCCTGGCCCGCGAACTGGGGCTGGAACTTGGCCCTCAAATCACCGTGATGACGGCGGCCGGCCCGGTGCCGGCCCGGATGACCCGCTTCGATGAAGTCTCCGTGGGACCGCTGAGAATCAGTAACGTCCGGGGTACTGTCACCCGGAGCGCAATGGACGAAGTATTGCTGGGAATGAGTTTCTTGCGTCATTTCCGCCTGACCCAGCAAGGCAATGAATTATTGATCGAGACCGGGTCATGAGCGAAAAAATCGAAGTCAGGGTGCCGGATATCGGCGATTTTAGCGGTATACCCGTTATCGAAATCCTGGTCGCTGCGGGCGAACAGGTCGAGGCCGAGCAGTCATTGCTCACACTGGAAAGCGACAAGGCCACCATGGAAGTTCCCGCACCCGTGGCCGGGAAGATCGTTTCCGTGGCGGTTTCCCTGAACGACACGGTTTCCGAAGGAGACCTGGTTGTCATCCTGGAAGCAGAGGAGGCCACCGGAGAGCCGGCTTCCGAGTCCGGGTCTGCCGCAGCAACCGAATTGTCCCCCCCTGTCGGGCAGCAGGATACCCAGGGTGCAGCGACCATTGATACGGCGGCGCCAGCAGTCCCCGAGGGTGATTTCGATTTTGACGTGGTCGTGTTGGGTTCCGGACCCGGTGGCTACACCGCCGCATTTAGGGCCGCAGACCTGGGGTTGAACGTTGCGTTGGTCGAGCGTTATCCGACGCTCGGCGGGGTTTGCCTGAATGTCGGCTGTATTCCTTCCAAGGCCCTGTTGCACGCAGCCGCGGTAATCGATGAGGCGGACCAGATCTCTGAGCACGGCGTGGTATTCGGTGAGCCCGAAATCCAGCTGGACAAGTTGCGCGCCTGGAAAGACAAGGTCGTGAGCCAGTTGACCGGTGGCCTCGCAGGCATGGCGAAACAGCGCAAGGTGACGGTCGTCCAGGGCACCGGACAATTCGCCGGGCCGCACGAGATGACCGTCACGGGTTCTGATGGTGAGCGAAGCCTGAGTTTTGCCCAGGCCATCATTGCCGCGGGTTCGCAATCTTTCCGCCTGCCAGGCCTGCCCTGGGACGACCCGCGCCTGATTGATTCCACTGGCGCGCTGGAACTGGGTGATATCCCGGAACGGTTGCTGGTCATCGGTGGGGGCATTATCGGTTTGGAAATGGCCAGCGTGTACCAGGCCCTGGGAAGTCGCGTCACCGTGGTGGAACTCACCAGCCAGTTGATGCCCGGAGCTGATCCTGACCTGGTGCGCCCCCTGCAAAAGCGCATCGCGGCACGCTACGAAGGCATCCACCTTGATACCAAGGTGACCGCAGTGACGGCACAAGCGGACGGTCTGCTGGCTGAGTTCGAGGGTGCCAAGGCGCCGGAAGCGACGCTGTTCGACCGTGTGCTGGTCTCCGTGGGCAGGGTGCCCAATGGTGCGCGCATCGGGGCAGAGGCTGCCGGTGTCGAGGTCACCGACCGCGGATTCAT
>JAHEFS010000014.1:0-19746 GCA_024640045.1 Chromatiales bacterium
AAGGCCGCTGATTCGATGCAACAGGCTGCAGAAAGCGCCAAGCAGGCCGCCGGTGAAGTTATGGACAGCGTGGAAGAAACAGCCGGTGATGTGGCCGCGGAGGCAACAGACATGGCGGATGATGCGTCAGCAGCAGTAGAAGATACCTATGATGCGGCGGTCGACGGCGCTGGTGACATGATGGACGACGCCAAGGATGCCATTGATGCAGGTATGGATGAAGCCGCCGACATGGCTGATGAAGCTGAAAAAGCTGTGGAAGAAGGGTTGGAGGCTGCCGGGGAAAAGGTTGACGAGATCGTGGAGGAAGCCAAGGGCGATGATGGCGGTTGATTTGGCATAAGACGATTCACAAACTGATTAAGGGCCCGTCAAGGGCCCTTTTTTTGCCCGAGGCCAATTGTTCCCCCATGCTCGCGTACTCGCACTGCGGAGCCTGACCCTTGAGCACACCCTTCAGCACGCGCGCGGGCTGGGCAGAGGTGGAAAAGTCCGTGGTTTATACTCTGTCCGGAGGGAACGGGCATTCACTCGTTAGCGGAGAAATTGCACGTGCAAATCAATCATGGGATGGACGTTATTCGCGCTGCCAGCCTTCCTTTGCTTAGAGCCACCTGGCCTGGAGAATTCGCCGAAACCACATGCCTGCGCGGGTCGCAGCGGCTACTGCTCTGTGCGGCCGGGCGCGCTGTGTTCGGGTAGCTGACATGTCCATGACACCCCGCGACCGCGTGTTGTGTGCGTTGCAGCATGAAGAGCCGGATCGAGTCCCCGTCGTGCTGGGCGTCAGCAACGCCACCGGGATCAAGATGAAGCCCTACCAGGGAATCAAACACCTGGCAGGCATAGATGCGCCTGACCGCTATCTCTACGATTGGCCCGAACTGGGTACGGCAGAAGTCGACGAACGCACCCTGCAGCGATTGCACAGCGATGTGCGCGGCGTGCTCGACCTGGAACCAGATGCGGTTCGCAAAAGGAACAAGGCGCGGCCCGAGCATGCGGACTGCATCGACTCCTGGGGCAGCGGGCAACGGGAGGTCGGGCCGGGGGATTGGTATCCCGGCGTTCATCCGCTGGCCGACGCAGAATCCGTTGAGGAGATCGAACGGTACTCGCATTGGCCCGATATGAGCGACCCCAGCCGAATCGCGCATGTCCGTTCGCAGGCACGAAGGCTGGCTAATGAGAAACAGTTTGCAGTCATGGCCACACCCTGGCTGCTGTTTCCCTTCGAGCGCGCCCATGCCATGCAGGGTATGGACAAGTTTCTGATCAATATGGCTTTGCGCCCCGATTTTGCGCGCGCTCTGCTGGAGAAGATTGCGGGATATTGCAAGGGTCTGATGGGCCGCTTTCTCGATGAGTGCGGTGAATACATCGACATCATCAAGATCGGTGACGATCTCGGCACGCAGGAACGGCTGATGATTTCACCGAAAATGTACCGTGCGTTACTGAAGCCGGTGCATGAGGACTTCATCCGTTTTATCCGGGCGCGGACGCAGGCAAAAGTGTTCTTCCATTCCGATGGTGACGTCGAGCCCCTGATCGATGACTTTATCGAGATCGGTGTCGATATTCTTAATCCGGTCCAGACTTCGGCCGGGTCCATGTCCAACTTGCCTGGGCTCAAGCGCCGCTATGGAAAGAACATCGTCTTTTGCGGGGGTATTGATACCAACCGGGTATTGCCACTCGGCAGTCCGGCTGAGGTGCGGGAAGAGGTGCGGCGGGTGCTGGACATCATGAGTCCAGGTGGCGGCTACATGCTTGGAGCCGTCCACACCATCATGAACGACGTACCGCCAGAAAATGTCCTGGCCATGGTGGACGCGGCAGTCGAGTTCGGCCCGCACGGCGCCTGAGAGCGCAACATCACCTTGCGGTGCGTTTCCCTTGCCTAACGGCCAGGTTAATTGACCTGGCGCCTGACAGCGAACGCCAGAAAATGCGAAAATCACCGGCTAAGTAATCAATTCTTCACTGACACGGAAGGAAACCATGAAAACACTCATCCAAAGGGCCGTGAAGCGGGCGGCTCTGTTTGCAGCCGTGGCACTGGTGGTCTCTGCCAGTTCCGCATCGGCCTCGGACAAGATCCTGCCTTATACCATTCACCAGCACCAACTGGACAACGGTCTCAACGTCGTGACTGTGCCGTTCGATGCCCCCGGACTGGCCGCTTTCTACATCATTACGCGGGTGGGCTCGCGCAACGAGGTGGAAGAGGGCGTCACCGGGTTCGCGCACTTCTTCGAGCACATGATGTTTCGAGGGACCGAAAAATATTCCAAGGAGGCGTATTCGGCGGCGCTGAAACTGACGGGTGCTGCTGCCAATGCCAACACGTCGCTCGACCGCACCGTCTATCACATGACCGGTAATGCGGCGGAGCTCGAGTTGATGTTCGAACTGGAATCGGACCGCTTCATGAACCTGGCTTATTCGGAACACGATTTCAAAACGGAAGCCGGCGCAGTGAAGGGTGAGTACACCAAGAATTTTGCCAGTCCATACAGCCAGCTTCGGGAAAAACAGTACGAAACCGCTTTCACCACGCACACGTACTCGCATACGACCATGGGCTACTTTAAAGACATCGTGGATATGCCCAACCAGTATGAATACTCGATGAAGTTCTTTGACCGCTACTATCGGCCGGAGTACAACACGGTGTTGGTGGTTGGTGACGTGACCCCGAAGCAGGTCAACGAACTGGCCCAAAAATACTTTGGCTCCTGGGAACGCGGCAGCTATGTCTCGGAAGTTCCCGTGGAACCGGAGCAGGACGAAACCCGTTACACGCATCTGCAGAATGGCAGCATTCCCCCGTACTTTTCCATGAGCTACAAGGGCCCGGCATTCAGTGACCAGGCCATCGATATGCCGGCCCTGGACGTGCTGGCGACGATGGTTTTTTCGGACACCTCTGAGCTGTATAAGAAGCTGGTACTGGAGGAGCAGAAAGTTCGCTTTCTCGGAGGGGGCGCCTACGATACGCGTGATCCCGGGTTGTTCTCCATCCAGGCTTCACTGGTCGAAAAGGACGATATGGCTTATGTCATGGATCAGGTCGAGCAGGCCATCACCAAGGTGCAGTCCGAAGGGGTGGATGTAGATAAGCTCAAGCGAACCAAGTCCAACCTCAAGTACGGATTCGCCATGCGCATGGATACGCCGACCGCCATCGCGGAATCGCTCAGCCACATCATTCAGCTGACTGGTGATCCGGAATCCATTAATCGCCTGTATGAACTCTATGACCGTGTTTCGGTGGATGACATCAAGATGGTCGCCAACAAGTACTTCCAGCCGGAACGACTGACCATCGCAACCATCACCGATGACGAGAAAGGAGCATTGAAATGAAAACCTCAATGAAAATTTTCATCGTTCTCGTTGCCGCCCTGTTTGCCGGCCACCTGGCGGCCATGGATGTGACAGAGCTCAAGCTGGACAAGTCCAGCAAGGTGGTTATGAAAGTTCGATTCGATAACGGATCCATCGCTGACCCGGCGGACAAGCGTGGCCTCACCTACGCGACCGCCCAGATGATGGCGAATGGTGGTGCTGGCGGCATGAGCTATTCCGACATCCAGGACAAGCTCTTTCCCTGGGCGGCTTCCTACTACGTCAGCGTGGACAAGCAGGTGACGACATTCACCTTCCAGGTGCCTGCTGATTTCGTCAAGGATTTCTACCCCATCGTCAGGAGCGTCTTGCTGGAACCCAACTTCGACGAGCAGGACTTCAGCCGCCTCATGAAGGCGCAGCAGAACTATGTGGACCAGACCATCCGTGCCTCTTCTGACGAGGAGTACAGCAAGGCCGCTCTGGAAGACCAGTTGTTTCGTGGCGGCAACATGGCGCACATGGTCCAGGGTACCTCGGCGTCCGTCCAGGACATCACTCTGGAGGACGTCAAGGCACACTACACCAACGCCTTTACACGCAACAATGTCTCGATCGGCATTGCCGGGAATTACAGCAATCGTATTCTCAAGCGCCTGCAGTCTGATTTAAAGAAGCTGTCAAAGGCCGAATTTGCGCCTCCCGCGCCCTCCAAAGCCCGCCAGCCGGATGGGATCGAGGTCGAAATCGTTGCCAAGAATGGGGCCTTCGGCTCGGCGATATTCACTGGCGCACCGCTTCCCATTACGCGTGCCAATGACGAGTTTGCCGCTTTGATGATCGCCAATTCCTGGATGGGTGAGCACCGCAAGTCCTATTCGCGGTTGTATCAGAAGATTCGCCAGACGCGCTCCATGAACTACGGGGACTACTCTTATATCGAGTGGTATGAAAATGGTGGTCGTTTCCAATTGCCGCCGTCGGGGGTGCCCCGTGCTTCAAACTACTGGGCGATCTGGATCCGTCCGGTACAAATTGCCACGCAGTTGCAGGCCCAGTATCCGGAACTGGCGGACGTCAATATCGGACACGCGCATTTTGCCCTGCGCCTGGCCGTCCGCGAGTTTGACTTGTTGATCGAAAACGGCATGAGCGCGGAGGATTTCGAGAACACCAAGACTTTCCTGCGCAGTTACACCAAGCTCTATGCGCAAAGCCCCGCAGCCCAGTTGGGCTGGCTGATGGATTCGCGCTTTTACGGCCGCAGCGATTATCTGGCGGAACTGGATAAATTGCTGCAGGCAGCGACGCTGGAGCAGGTAAACGAAGCAATCCGCAAGTACTGGCAAACTGACAATATGTTCGTGACGATCGTCACCGACCAGAGTGAAGCACCGGCCCTGGCTGCGAGCCTGATTGGCAATCTGCCATCGCCGATGAGCTATTCGGAGTTGGTCAAGTCGGGTCTGCCCGAGGATGTGCTGGCTGAGGACGATGCCGTGGCAGTTTATCCGCTGAATGTCCGAAAGGTCACCATCGTCGAGTCCGCTGACACCTTTCGATAAGCACTTTTTCGCCCCGGGTCGCGCAGGCCCGGGGCGTTTCTCTCCTGAATATATTTGTTTCCCACGGGCATTCGATGTCGCGGGTTTGCAGTAGAATAACGCCTCTCTTTACTACGGACTCTCCCATGATCCGCGAAGCGCAGCCGGGTGACCTGCCCGGTCTGGTTGAACTCGAGAATCGATGCTTCGACAGCGACCGGCTTTCAGCGCGCAGTTTCCGTCACGCGCTCACTCGCGGTAACGACGATCTTCTGGTTGCTGAAAGCGACGGAGAAATTCTGGGTTACAGCCTGACTTTTTATCGCCGCAACACGTCGCTGGCACGCCTCTATTCCTTGGCGGTCGACCCCAGGGCTCGGGGCAGGCACCTGGGACGCGACCTGGTGCTCGAAGCGCAGTCGCGTGCCCTGCAAAGGGGTA
Source organism: Chromatiales bacterium (assembly GCA_024640045.1). Taxonomy (GTDB): domain Bacteria; phylum Pseudomonadota; class Gammaproteobacteria; order Xanthomonadales; family SZUA-36; genus WTJD01. The sequence goes on from JAHEFS010000014.1 coordinate 5,340, forward strand.
CCACCCGTATGCGCCTTGAAGTCCGCCAGGACAACCTGGGTGCGCAACAACTTTATCGTAGCCTGGGGTACCGCGACTTTGGCGCCTGGGAGGATTATTACGAAGACCATGCCACCGCGCTGCGCATGGAAAAGTCCCTGGCGCCGCACCTGGCCCGCGGTCTGAATCGCGTGCCCTTGTATCGGCAGACCCTGGATTTCACCTGCGGCCCGGCCAGCCTGTTGATGGCGATGAAGGCACTCGACCCGAACCTGCCATTCGACCGTGCCGAGGAATTGCAGCTTTGGCGTGAATCCACCACCGTGTACATGACGGCTGGACACGGCGGCTGTGGGCCGCTGGGACTCGCTTTGGCTGCCTGGCGCCGTGGTTTCGATGCCGAAGTGACGGTCAGTGATGAAACCGAACTGTTCACCGACGGCGTACGCAGTGAAAAGAAAAAGGAAGTGATTCGCCTGGTCGAAAAAGGGTTTCGAGAACAATCGCAGCGGTCGAATATTCACTGCGGTGATCAACCCCTTAGCGCAGCGGACCTGCGGCAGCGGCTGGAGTCCGGGGGTATGCCCCTGGTGCTGATCAGTACCTACCGGTTGCATGGCGACCGTGCGCCGCACTGGGTCGTGATCACGGCAGCGGATGATTCATTCATCTATATCAACGATCCGTTCGTGGACGAGAAAGAGGGTCGAACCGAAACCGATTGCATCGGTTTGCCGATTCACCCAAAAGAGCTCGAGCGAATGATGAGGCTGGGACGCCGCAAGCACCACGCCTGCGTGATTATCTATCTGCGCCGCGGGGAGGCGGCAGACTGAAATGGCCAGATATACCATTGTTGTAGACCGAATGGCGGACTGGAAGTGGTCCGCTGAGGGCCTCAACCTGAAAACCGCCGAAGAGTTTCTGGCCATGGATGCCGCTTCGATGGCAGGAACTCGCGTGGTCAACCTGTGCCGGAGGTACGATTACCTGAGTGCGGGCTATTACTGTTCCTTGTTGTCTGAAGCGCGGGGCCAGCTGCCGATGCCCACGGTGGCGGACGTGCTGGCGCTGTCGCGTAAGTCACTCTACGAATTCGCGGTACCTGAACTGGAAGACCGATTGCGCCGGACGCTGAAACGACTGTCTGACCTTCCCGAGTCGGGGTTTTCGCTGGACGTGTTTTTTGGGCAGCCCGACGACAAACGTTTTCAGCGTCTCGCGGCGGAATGTTTCGACATATTTCGGTTTCCGCTGCTGCGGCTACACCTGCAGTTCGGTAAGCGCTGGAAAATTCGTGACATTGAGCCGCTGGGTTTGCACCAGGTCAGCAGTGAATCCGGGGAAATCTTCCAGCAGGCGTTACGGGCCTACACGCGGGCACGCCGTCAGCCCGGTGGCAGCAGGCCCTCGGCCTTGTATAGCCTGGCCATCCTGCACGACCCTGGTGAAAGATTGCCGCCCTCGGATGAGGCTGCACTGGAGCGCTTTGTGCGCGCGGGGCTGGCCCTGCGAATGGACGTCGAGTTGATTACACAGAAGGATTACCGGCGCATTCCGGAGTTCGATGCGTTGTTTATCCGGGCCACTACCTCGATTGACCACTATACCTACCAGTTTGCCCGTAAGGCTGAGCAGGAAGGCCTGGTCGTTATCGACGATCCCCAATCCATCTTGCGCTGCACCAACAAGGTCTACCTCGACGAACTGCTGGACCGACACGGCCTGCCGAGGCCGAAAAGCCGTACCATCAACCGGCTGGGCTTCAACGAAAAGATGGTGACCGAGCTGGAGCGTGAATTCGGCTATCCGCTGGTGCTGAAAATTCCCGACGGGTCCTTTTCCCGCGGCATTCGCAAGGCGGAGAACCGCGAGCAGTTGCTGGAGTTTGCGCATGAACTGCTCAGGCACTCACGCCTGATCCTGGCCCAGGAATTCATGTACACGCCCTTTGACTGGCGCGTGGGTATCCTCAATGGACAACCGCTCTACCTCTGTCAGTACCTCATGTCACGGGCGCACTGGCAAATTGTGGATCATCGTGGTGACGGCAGTTTTCGTGAAGGCGGCTACAAGACATTGCCGCTGGATACTGCGCCTGCGGGACTGCTGGAACTCGCCCTGAAGGCGACTTCACTGATCGGGGAAGGTTTATACGGAGTGGATATAAAGCAGACAGACGCCGGTTTCTTCATTATCGAAGTCAATGACAACCCCAGCATCGATCATGGAGTCGAGGACAAAATTCTGCAGGAGGATCTGTATACCCGAATACTTTCAGAGTTTGTTCGCCGGATTCGGGTGCAGCATGCAGCAACTGGCTAGAGTTGGTAGCTCAGCCGGAAATGCCAGCCCCGATCTTGCAGATCCTTGGCGGAAAAGTCCAAGTCTTTGAGGCCCTTCCCATAGTAGACACTGGCGCCAAAACGGGCAATCGGTTGCCAAAGCAGCCCGGCGCCGACGCTGTAAATACGTTGCTTCTGATCGCTTGGAAGACCCGTATGCTGATCCCAGGCCTGCCCGAAATCGGCGAAGCCGGCTACAACGAGGTTGCGCGCATCGAACGTGCGCTCAGGCCGGTCCCCGGTAAATAGCGGGACGCGCCATTCCAGCGAGGCGGTCGCGCCGTTGTCCCGGACCAGGAGATTTTCACGGTAACCCCGGACGGTGTGCGCTCCGCCGATCGGCATTTTTTCGACCGGCAGGAGCGGGTCCTGGGCAAATTGGAAGCCGCCACGAAGGTGCAGTTCGCTGTTCAGCCATTCAAGTTCCTGCACAAACTGGATTTGCCCACCCCAGCTGGAGAACTCGTTGTCCGGTCCGTTGAGTCCCGGGGGCGAATACGGGCTGGTTTCGGCTCCAAACCTGTCCAGCCCCTGTCGCATTGAAATACGTATCGCGAGGACCTGCGATGGTCCGCGTCGGATCCATTCCAGGCCGAAAATACTGGCAACGGCAGTGGCTCTACCTTCAAGTTCTCCGAGGGAGAAGGAAAAGGGGATGTCAAGAAGTGTGGATTCGCTTTGTTGTGCCTCCAGACCCAGGAAGGCCGAAATGGATTGTGTGGGCATCTGCATAAATGGATGGGACAACTCCAGGCCCCAAGTGCTGACTTGCGTATTGATATCGATCAGGTCAAAGGGTTCTTCCACGATCTCGGCATCACCAGCAGAAGCATAGGCACGAAATTTTGTGTCCCGCGAACCCAGGGGCAGGGTGTATGCAAACCCGCCATCGCCAAGGCCGTCGGCCAGGTTGGCATAGACCTCTGCAGTATCACCGCGACCGGTCAGGCTGCGATGGGCGGCATACAGGGTAGCCTGCTCGCCCCCCAGACTGGGAGAGCGGTAGTTGTCGATCCCGATATTGAAAGACCAGGGGCTCGACTCGACGACATCGAGTTCCAGGGCGCTCTGGCCGGGCGCTGCACCTGGCAACAGCCGGGCTTCGACTCGCTGTACCAGGGCATGCTGTTCAATCACCTGGAGAGTAGCTTGCAGTTCGTTGATCTGTAGAGGACCTGGCTGGAACTTCTTCAAACGATTGGTCCAGAATCGATCCCTTAGGGCCTGGTTTCCCGTCAGGTCGATCCGGGTGAGCCGGCCTTGGACTTCGGCGAAGTGGATGCTGCCTTGGGAAATGTCCTGGTCCGGCAGAACGACGCCCGAATTGACGAAACCCTTGTCAAAATAAAGCAGCGACAACTCCTGTCGAAGCCGGTCAAGTTCGTCGATGGAAATGGGGCGTCGGAGGTACGGACCGATGACTGCAGAGGCTTGCTCCGCGCTGATCAGTGATCGGTCATCGATCAGTATTTCCTGGGCGATGATCTGGTCAACCGCGACCAGACCGCCGGGAGCACCCGGTCGTACTCCCTGAGGCAGCACCGGTGTGCGATCCATTGGTAATTCGTCATTACTTTCCGGCGATTGGTCCGCAGCTTCCGCCGGTGCCGTCTGGATACCCCGCTGGCCTGCAGGGATGGGTTCTTCGTCCGGCGCTTGCGCGAACGCCAGCCCGGTGACGAGGTAAAGCAGCAACCAGCGTGACAACAGGGCCTTGTTCACGGGCCGGCTTCTTCGCATGCGCCTGGCGCTATTTCCTGAACCAGTCGCGCTTCGTTGCGGTAGGGAATCCAGCTGGTTTTGCTGTCCCTGGCTGGCGCTGGGCTGGGCTGGTAATCATCAGGCGCCGCGGGCAAACCGCCTTGTCCTTCAATGGTCAGGCTGGAGCGCTGGTCAAGCACCTTGACCTCGCATGGATCCTGGACCAGGGCGCTGACATCCAGTACAGGCGTGTCCAGCAAAGCAACACTGCTGACTGCCTGGTTGGGGGAGTCGATCACGATCTGGCCGTCGACACCAGTCTGGGAGGATGCGTCCAGGACGCTGTCGACACTTGGCACCAGCACTTCGGCGGTGATACTGATGTTGCCGCCATTGCCCGCATTCGCGTTGGCGCGAATGGCCGAGTGGTGCAAGACGATGGCCGTCGGTCCTGCAATCGTGACGTTGCCCCCGTCATCCTGCGGAGTGACACCCTGCGCTGCTGCGGAAATCTCGGCGTCGGTCATGTAGATGAAGCGACCGATGTCCAGCGAAATATTGCCGCCGGCCGCTTCGATGGCAGCGCTCTGGATGCTGCCGCCGGAGACCATTTCGAGATATTCAGCGGTTATGAAAATAGCGCCCGCACGTCCGGGCAGCACACCGGCCTGGCCGGTATCGACGAAGTCCTGTGCGGTTGAGGTTGAAGAGGTGATGATGGCCGCGCCATCGGAGATGTAGATGCCGCCGGCGTTGATCTCGACAATGCCACCGTTGCCCGAGCCCAGGGTCTGGCTGCGAATTCCCCTTGGAGACGGATCATCCGATTCCGGGGACCCGGACAGGTAAATGTTGCCGCTGACGTTGATAAAGATTCCGCCTGCATCACCCGAGGAGCAGAAACAGGAGCCGGCGTCGATGGAGGCATCCGTGATGGTCAGTTCATTGGCGTTGATGTAGATGTTTCCGGCGCCAGCACTCTCGAAATAGGTGTTGGTGAAAATATAACTGCCATCACTTATTTCCAGGTTATCCGTGTTGATGAAGATGTCTGCGCCGGGTTGGGTCGCGTCGTAGCTGGCCGAACCAATATTGGAGTAACCGGTGATCACAATGCTGTCATCGCCATTCAGGGAGATGCTGCCGGCGGAGCCATCGCCATACCCCAGGTCGATCGTAACCAGGGCGCCATCGAGATAGATGGTTTGCGCGTTGAAGGCGATGTCCGAGGCGCTGGTGCCATCACCATAGCCCTCGGCAAAGATTTTGGACTGATCGATCATGATCGAGTCTCGAGCTGAGAGGCTAAACCTTCCGGGCGCGCCGCCCCTGCTATTTTCAGCCCGAAGAATGATCTCCGAGCCCCCCGACAGGAAGAAATTCTGTGCCGCGATATCGATAACACCACCGTTGCCCCGACCGCCGCTTTGAACACTGATGCCGGAGACCCTGTTCGCGGAACTGGCAATGGTTACGTCGCCTGCCGTTTGAATACTGACTTGCCCGGCATCACCTGCAGCTCTTGACCCGGCCCAGATAAAGGCGCCGTCATTGATGGTCAGGCTATCGGCAGTGATGTCGACATCACCGGCATTGCCCCGGCTCAAGTTGGATGAGTCGAGCCCGCTTGACGCACCGTTGCCGGACAAGCCGGACATGAGAATATGCCCGCTGGCCGCCAATTTGATATTTCCTGAATTCCCGAAAAACGAAGATGCGCTGTTGATTTGGCCACCTGATCCCAGGACGATGCTGCCGGCGTTGACCTCGATGTCGCCGACGTTGCCAAACCGTGTGCTTCCCGTGTTCAACCCGGATACCCGGCCAGAACCGGCATCCCAGCCGCTGGCGCTGAACAGTCCACCGGCGCTGAGCATAATGTTGCCGCTGTTGCCGGGTCCTGTTGTTACTGAGGTCAATTGGCTGCCGCCCGTCAGGGTGGCGCCTCCCGTTGCGATCAGCGAGATATCCGCAGCCCGGCCGGATCCGTTGGTGCCAGTGGCAATGGTGCTGGCCCCGCTCAATTCGACGCTGTCGACAGAAATATTGATTTCTCCGCCGTCCTGATCGCTACTTCGGGATCTGATTTCTGAGCCTCTTGACATCACGAAGCGGCCGCCGTGAATGTACACGTCACCGCCGCCGTCGGAGCTGACGTCCAGCAGGGTGCCCTCGAGGCTGATGGAGGCCATGCCATCGAATCCGGAGAGCCCGAAGCCTGCGTTGCTCAGCAGAATTTCTCCGGCACCCTCGACGGCTACGAGACCCACCTGTCCGCCCGGTGCCCGGAAATGACTGTTTTGCAGATCGATGTCACCGCCTGTCAGGGTAATGGTCGAAGCTTCCGATACCATGAAGGACGCAGCACCGACGCTGATGGGCGCCACATTCGGGCCCAGGAAGCCGAAACTTGTGGGGTTGCCCATGGTCAGCACCGTCCCTTTCGCCCCATCGAGGCTGGATGAGAAGACCCCACCATCAGCCAGCAACAGGTAGTCCGCCGTGCTGGCGTGAAAAGACCCCTGCATGTCGACGATGGCGTTATCGCCGAATACGATGCCGGCCGGATTGATCAGCCAGAGATTGGCCCCGGCGATATCGTTGACCAGGGCCCCGTCGATCATCGAGTTGCCGCCACCGGTGACCCGGGCAATCACGTTATCCGTTGCGCCCGCGAAATTGCTGGTGAAGGTCGCGCTTTCACCGGTGAGTACATTGAAAATGCTGAAACTGTGAAACAGGTTGGCTCCGACCTGGGTGCCAAAGTCGTCAGAAATGATCATGTCGCCACTGAGGGAGCCGGCAGGTCCCATGCTGCCGTCGTAGACGACGGATTGCCCGAACGCAGGCACGGTGAGCGACAGGCCAGCCAGCAGGCACAGCTTCTGGACGAAGTGTTTGGCGTCCCGGCCGTTCACAGCCAGTTACCAATGAGCAGGAAGGGCGCCCAGAAGGCCGGGTGTGAAAAGCGTTCGTCCCGGATCAGTTGCAATTGTGCCAATTGCAGTGCCCGGGCTTTAGAGTTTGCGGGGTCGCCCAGGTATTCATAAAAATCCTCGATCATCCGTGCCGTGGATTCGTCATTCACGAACCAGAGCGAGGCCAGCGCACTGCGGGCCCCCGCTTTCAGTGCGACACCGGCCAGCCCCAACGCGGCTTGGTCGTCCCCCGCCGCTGTCTGGCAGGCGCTGAGCACCAGCAGTTCCAGTGGTTCCTGCAGCCGCTGGCGGGATGCAATGGTAGTTTGCAGGCGGTCCATGGTGATCTTGTCGTCGTAGGCGAGCAGGAATGACTGCGTGTGGTCGCTGTCGAACTGGCCGTGCGTGGCGATATGGACAATTTCCTGGTTGCCTTCCGAGATCCGGCGCTGGACTTCATCGACGACGAACTGCTGGTCGCGAATGCTCTCGGTCGGGAACTTGCTGCTGATTCGTTCGAGTTCCTGGCCCACGTTGGGCAGCGGCGAAAAGCCCTGAACTCCCTCCGTCAGCCCCCCGGCAAACAGGTCCACCTCTGCGCGGGCAAGGGGCTGCGGGCTGGTGAGCGTCAATCCGGGAGTGGTGGCGAGGGCAAATCGCTCGATCAGGAACTGTTCGCCATCATAAAGAGCCGCGAGCGGGATGGTGCGCAGGGGCCCATCGGGGACGATCACCAGCGTGTCCACACCGGCAGCCGCAAGGGCAGCTTCCATGGGCTGGATCAGCCATCGGTAGAGTTGTATCGCGTGGCGGACATAATCGGTCTGGAAATTGTACTTCTCGATGTGGCGCCGAAACTCCCGAACCTCCGATGTGAGCTCCGCTGCACCCACGTTACTGGTGAACTGGTGCAGCCCGTCAGGCAGGCTCAGCAGCAATTCGGTGCGATCGGCCAGCAGAATGGGATAAATGATTGCCGAACCGGCGCTCACCATGTCCAGCTCCGTGGACCCCCCCGCTGCCTGCACGCACTGGTCCTGGAAATATTCCTGTACCTCCGCCACCTTGACCTGTTCCAGTGTCGACCTGACTTCACGCAGATTGCGGTCTCTCGCCGCCGGATCGTCCAGGGTGCGGCTCCGGCTCAATAGCAGGTCTGCCAGTTCGAAAAACACGGGCGCTGCCCGTTCGCGGAAGCTGACCCCTTCTCCCTGGCCGAGATTGGGTCGCAGTCTGCCCAGCGATTCGATGGCCTGACGGTAAGCGCTGATGGCCGGGTCAATCCGGTCTTGCGCGCGCAGAATGCGGGCGCTTTGCCATTGCCAAAGGTACAGGGCCGCATCGAAATCCCGGGACATGGCCAGCAGCGCGGCTTGCCGTGTGTACTGCAATGCTTCGTCGAACTTCAACTCATCCTCGTAGAGGCTGCCGAGGTACCCGTAGGCATAGGAAGCGAGGAGTCGATCGGGCAGGGCCTCGGCGATGGCCAAAGCGCGGCTGAAACTATCAAAAGCGTGTCTGCGCCATTGTGCGGGTTGTCCCAGGCGCCGCACTCCTTCCTGCTGCAGTCGCCCGACTGACAGCCAGTTCCGCGTGGACAGAGAACGCTCGCCCATGATCCGGCCGATCGCCGCTTCGATGCTGGACTCCAGCATGCCGACGTCCATCAAGTCCAGCGCGGCCCGCCCGCGGTTAATGGCGGCGGTCACAGCGAGATCCGTGTCCCCGATTTCAATGGCGGCGTTAAGCGCACGTTCAAATAAAAAAGCTGCCGCTTCAGGGTCATGACGGGAGGCGGCGACGGTTCCCTTGTCGTTCAGCAACGCGGCCTCTGTGCCTGCAGCGCCTGACGTGCGCGCTGCTTCCAGTCCGAGATTGAACGCGAGATCCGCCTCCGCAACGCGACCCTGCCCATGCAGGGAAAGACCCAGTTCCCGATGGAACGCAGCTTGCTCGACCGGCGGCAGGGAGCCCAGGTTCACGTTTCGTAAAGTGTATTCCGCGGTATTGAACAGGCCTTGTTCCCGTTCCTGCCTGGCCTGCTCGATGAGTTGATGGTCTGTGGGCGGGTCGTCCACAGCCGACACGGCAGGGCCAGGCAGACAGGCCAGCCAAAGCAGGATTGCGCATAGCCGCGAGGGTTTTGTCATCCGCTCATTCCTCGATCACCAGGTTAACGGTGGTGGCGGCCCAGTCGCCTGTCGCGCCGGATTTTGCTGGCGTGGTCTGGATTCCGCGGCTCTGAAGCGGGGCCGTATAGCTGAACAGGCCCTGGCGGGCATCACCATCGCTGCCACCGCGCTGGGTCAGCGCGGTGCCAACTTGCGCCACGTAGTCCCGAATTCTTTCCGCAGTGGCCAGGTCGCGGGCGGCGAAGATGCGTAGCGTGTCGATTCCCAACGGCGGTACGAAGTCCCAGTTGAACCCGGCGCGGTTGTTTTCCAGTCCATCGGGAATCCGCACTGCCTCGCCCCCCGGGACCAAGCCGTCCCGGTAGAAGCCGTTCTGTTGCGACAGGGCGTTGGGAAACAGAATGGCCACGTTACCCTCCGGGTCGATATCGACAATAGTGAGATAGGCATCTTCGCTGGTTTCGACTTCCAGGATCAGGCTGTTCGATGGGTCACGCGTTTCGTCCCGTCGCCGCACCCGATAGGCCGGCGCATCACTGGCGCCGACCACAGCCACACCGCGGACGCCGCCCCATTGATCGGTCGGGTTGACCCGGGCGGAAATGCGCACACCGCTGGCGGCATTGTCCAGGGCCAACAATTCATTGACGTTGACTGAACGGCTGGCCAGTTTGACCAGGTGGCTGGCCGCCTTGCGGGCATTGTTGGCCGGAAATTCCGCGACGCGCTGCAAACCTCCGGCGCCGTAGACGATATATTGGCCGTCCTCCTGGTCGACGATGAATCGGGCAAAACCGATTCCCTCGACGATCTCGACAGGATGGCCTCCACCGACTTCGCTGAGCGCGGCGGCCAGGGACTCGCGTTGAGCAGCGGGAACCCGATCCAGGCGCACCCGTACATGTTTGTCCGGGGTGGCGTCCAGCAATTGCACGGCACGGCTGCCACTCTCGATTGACAAACCCGGCGATGGCGTGGCGACCGCATCTTCACCCTGCACCGACACGATGGTCAGCATGCCCAGGGCCGCGCCTGGCAGGAATTGGCTTTCGCCGGGCGGGTACAGCGCCCAGATGGATCCCTTTCTGGCTGCGAGGGCGCGGGCTCCGCGCATCAGCACTCGCCCGTCGGTCGCGCGTTCTGCCGGCACCCAGGCCAGGCGGGCTGCACTGCGGCTGGCCAGTGCCCGCGACTCGCCCAGTATTCCCTGGTCAATCCTGCCCGGCTCGCCCTCCAGTTGGGCTTCCGGTACCGCGAACAAGCCGAATTCAGCCCCGATGCGTTCCATTTCCCTGCGGGCTTCGGCATGCAGATCGGCGGCGCTGGCGCCTTGGGGGACTCGGCCTAGGCTGCGGCCCAGCGACAAAGTGAACAAGCCGTAATACTGGCCTTCCTCCAGTGGGCCGTCCAGCGCACTCTGGTAAGCGGCAGCTCCGGTCATGAGCAAATAGTTCGCGCTCCGTTCCTGGCTGACGCTGGCCGTCACCGGTCCACGATACAGCGTGTCCCGGGGGTCCAGCGGAACTGATCGTGCCCGCATCACGCTCGCTCCTCGCGTGGCGGTGCCAGAGTGACATGAGTCCAGCACCACGAGACTGTTTGGGCTGGCCAGACCGGCAAATATGGTATTCAGTTCGTCATCCGTGATGTCCGGAATGTCGCCGGTGCGTGCGTCATGCGAAAGTATGGTTTCGTCGAGCCCGTCTTCCTCGTCACCATCGAAGTCTTCGACCTGCGAGCCATGCCCCGAGAAATGGATGTAGACGATGTCATCGGCAGCGGTGTCTGCCACAAATGTCCGCAAGGCGTCGAGAATGGCTGCGCGGGTTGCTGCCTTGTCTTCCAATCTCTGAATATTGCGCTTCTCAAAGCCGAATCGCGACGTCAGCACCTGCTCCATCAGGGAAATATCGTTGACGGCGCCCTGCAGGTCTTCAGGAATCCAGTTGCCGCCGGATGCTGGCCGTTCATCCGGGTCATTGGCCTTGTACTCGTTGATGCCGATCAACAAGGCGCGCTTGGCGGCAGCCATCGCGTCCGATGCTGGAACACATAGTATGAGCAAGCCGGCGAGCAGGCTCGTCGGCAGAAATTTCCCCATGGACCAGACTCTCTCGTAGTCAGTGTCAGCGTTGCTTCGCTCTATTTGATTTTTATCATAGCGCATCGGAAACGATTCTCCATTTCATTTAAAACTAATTTGCCCTCACCCGGGTTGAACGCCGGCCAGGCGGAAACCGAACAATTGAATCAAGTCGTTCGGTTTTTCCGAATGGTGCGTTGAAACTCAATGAAGGATGAAGGTCGAGCGGAGTGTGCGGATGATTGGTTACTGGACGAATGTGATGGACGGGCTGCAAGGCCCTGCGTGGGCCTGGCACTATTTGCAATCCTGTTTTCAGACGTCTTGCTGTTATGATTCGATCCGGAATCAAAATGCAGCTGAGAAGCAATACTTGGAACAAACGGGGCAAGACCGACTACACGCTAACCTGACCATCGATCAGTTGGCGGCCGCTCGTAACGGTGATCGTGCTGCAATGAACCAGTTATTCGAACGCCTGGCGCCTCCCCTGCAGCGCTGGGCGCGAGGGCGCTTGCCAGGTTGGGCGCGCGGCATGGTCAGCACTGTCGACCTGGTGCAGGACGCGCTCATGTCCACGTACCTGGCGTTGGATACTGGCCAGCCGGGTAGCGACCTGGCGATACACGCCTATGTGCGCACCGCGCTCAAAAACCGCTTGATTGACCAGTTGCGGAAAGTCCAGAGACGGCCGGAACTGGCTGAGATGGACCGCACACACGAATCCATGACGGCCTCCCCCCTCGATGCTGCCATCGGCAGCGAGGCCCTGGACCGTTACGAGCGATCATTGGGTGCGCTGTCGCCAGCAGAGCGTGAAGCGGTGATCGCGCGAATCGAACTGGGGCTCCCCTTCTCGGAAATTGCGACACTGCTGGGAAAGGCGTCGGATGATGCTGCCCGTATGGCGGTGAGTCGGGCCATGGTGAAACTGGCGGAGGCCATGGGCGATGAGTGAGCGCAGCCGGGCAGACCTGATTGCATCCCGTATCGCTGATGGTGAGCGTGTCGACTGGGCTTCTGAATTGGCAGGCGGTGAGGGCGATACCGTTCTTCGAAACCTGCGCCTGCTGGATGGGCTCTCTCAGGCCCTGAACGACCAGGCGGCCAACCAGGACTCCGAACAACTGCTGGGGCACCTGGATCGGACGTTCGATGAGTGGCTGGAGGCGCATGGACATGTTGCGGCTATTCAGCTGCCCAAGACCTGGGGGAAATTGCAGATAACTGGTCTGGGAGGCACGGGGGCTTACGCTGATGTTTTCCGGGCGCTGGATCCGAGCCTGAAACGCGAGGTCGCGCTCAAGCTGTTTCGGAGCAAGCATCCGGAGTCACAACGGCGCTTGTTGAAGGAGGGCCGGCGGCTGGCCAGGGTAGATCATCCCAATGTGCTGCGAATCTATGGCGTGGACGAATTTGATGGGCGGGTCGGATTATGGATGGAATTCATCAAGGGCAAAAATCTGGATGAGTGGATCAGCGCTCATGGCCTGATGAGCGGGCCCGAGACAAAGAGTCTCGGCGTGACCCTGTGCGGTGCACTGTCAGCCGTGCATAAGGCTGGCGTTTTGCATCGGGATATCAAGGCCCAGAACGTCATGCGTGAAGAAGGTGGGCGCATTGTGCTCACGGATTTCGGTTCCGGCCTCGATATACCTAAAGCTGATGCTGAAATTCCAATGAGCGGGACTCCGTTGTACCTGGCGCCTGAGGTGTTGGCCGGCGGGGCACCCACCGTCCAGTCAGATGTTTATAGCCTGGGTGTCTTGTTGTTTCACATGCTGACCGGAGACTTTCCGGTTTCGGCCGATACCCTGGAGGACCTGCAAAAAGCACATCGAGAGGATCGGCGGCAAGGCTTGCGGGATCTGCGCCCGCAACTGGACGAAGGCTTGGTCGCGGCGATTGAACGGGCCACGGACGCCGTGCCTGCTGAGCGTTTCCGCAGCATGGGGGAGTTCGCCCGTTCACTGGCCGGGAAGGAGCGCGCCCGCCGAAGATTCCGATTGAGCCGGTGGCGACTGGCAGGGCTCGCCGCGGCTGCCGCAGCCGTCTCTTGGCTGGGTCTCTGGCTGGCGCCGAAGGTTACCGATCCCATCGGCTCTGCACCGATGGCGGCATTCGAGGTCAATGCAGCGCTCTACCGCATCGAGGGTCTTGACCGAAAAATGCTGGAGAGCGGTGCAATGGTGCGGGTAGGTGACATGCTGGCCCTGAGTTTTACTGCCAGCACAAATCTGTACGTGTACATCTTCAACGAAGACGAGCGAGGCCACGCTCATGGACTGTTCCCATTACCGTCGCTGGACCAGATCAACCCCTTGACGGGTGGGCCGGCGCACATGCTGCCCGGTACGCGAGGGCAGGGAATACTGGCCTGGCAAGTGGACAGCCCAGGGGGCATGGAAAGTATTCATATCGTCGCCAGTCCCAAGCCGGTCCCGGAATTTGAGCGATTGTTTGACCAATTGCCGCCCGCAGGCATTGCCAATACGCTATTGGGGAGACGAGGCATTGGAACCGTGGGCTTGGTGGAAGCCGATCCAATCGTCTCGGCCGCCCCTTTACTGCAAGTTGCCAGGGAATATGGAGGGACACCCGAGCGTCATTCTGGTGTGTGGTTACAGACGATTGAACTGGTCAACGAAGATCGCTAGAGGACGATGATGTTCGGTTCGGTAAACACTGACGTTAAACCCCATAGGCATCCAACAGGATCGATCACGGCATGAACTTTCTCAAAGAATTACAGGAACGCAAGGTTTTTCGGGTCGCCAGCGTTTATGTAGTTGCCATGTGGATCATTATCCAGGTGACGGCGGACCTGTTTCCGGCCTTCGGCGTCCCTGAATGGGCCATGCGCCTGGTTTACCTCATCGCCATCCTGGGTTTCCCTGTGGCCGTCATCCTGGGCTGGGCTTTCGAACTGACTCCTGAGGGCTTACGCCGTGATCGAGGCAATCACGAGGGTGGACCCCGGCGCAAGAGTGTAGATTTGGTCATCGTCGCGGCCGTCGGGCTGTTGGCCCTCTTTCTATTCTTCAAGCCCGAACTCGAAGGCTTGATGGAAGACGGAGTGGGCCCTGAGTCGAAATCAGCGGCGGCAGGGCCGAAGCCGGCGTCGGAGCCCCTGGTGACGCATCCTCAATCCATCGCGGTGTTGGCGTTCCAAAACATGAGCAGCAACCCGGATACCGAGTATTTCAGCGATGGAATCAGTGAGGAAGTGCTGAATGTTCTTGCCAATAT
>JAHEFS010000014.1:19846-37663 GCA_024640045.1 Chromatiales bacterium
GGCCTTGAGGAGTAACCCGCAAATGCGCGAGGCCTTTGAAGTACGCAAGTCGGCCAGTGAGTGGAAAGAGGCTCATTGATAAAGCACAAGAATTGGATAACGTGAGTCATGACAAAGTCTTTGTTAACCATCGAAACGACAAGAGGGGCACACTCATGGAAGCTAAAAACCTGCTTTAATCTTATGGAGCAACAGTTTTTGAAAAATTGAGCGGGCCTGTATGAAAAACTGCCAAATTGGATGGCGGAGACGTGACCTGGTCGTAATTGAATTCTGACTGCGACTGTAAAAAATAGAAAATACAATCAAACTGGAGGGATCAAAGTGAATAAAATCAGATTGTTATTTATTTTGTCTATAGCGGTAGTTACGCTCGATGGCTGGGCAGGCAATCGCACACTGGTGGCGGAATTTGACGGCAGTGAGGACTCAATGCCTGTCAGCGTCGCCACAGCCGCGGCCTGCTTTGAGCCGCCAGGATTTCTGCCTTACCAGGATCTGGGTATCCTCCGCGTCGATCAGCCCGGTGAATACCAGGTTGCGGATATGAACCCGAATGGGCGTTTCCTGGATACACCGGGAGCGGTTGATACGGTTCTGCTGATTTATGACGGGTCTTTCGATTCACGCATCCCCACCAAGAATCGTATCGCCGTGTTTGACTACGGCGAATTGAACCAGGTCACCAATGAGAATTTCGTGGTCCTGGACGAATCCACCAGTTATCGGGTGATGCTCCAGAAAACCTGCGATGCCGAGCCGGGGTTGGGCAGTTTCATCGTGCGGGGGCCTGGAGAGATTACTGGCGCGGGCGCGCCGACGCCGGAGAAATATTACGGTGACTTTTCCATGGTAATGACAATCGCCGATTTCCCGGACTGGGGCACCAAAAAGTATGAAAGTTTCATGTACACCGCCCCGAAGACTGGAAATTACTGGTTTTATGACGTGGGCGCTACCTGGGATGGTTCTTTCGCCGACCAGCGAATTTACGCGGGTAGCTTCGATCCCGACAACCCCATGGACAACCTGATCATCGCCGTGGGGTATTGGGGGTTCAAGGTCCACCTTAAAGCGGGTCAGCAAGTCGAGGTGGTGAATGTCGATATGTTCGAGGTCGATTCAGTCTACCAGATGGTGATCTACCCACCCGGTGAGCTGCGTGGCTTCAATCCGGCCTTTACCGGGGCCTTTGCTGATGCCTCGATTGCCAATCAAGGCATATTTATCGAGAGCGATGAGGTTCTGAACTTCGTATTTTTTGCCTGGTTTACGTTTGACGACGACCCCGATGCCATGCCCATGAACACGGCGGTCGGCAGTTCGGACCAGCGCTGGTTATCGGCGTATGGCTTTTATTCCTACGACGACACCGAGGTGCCACTGACTTTTGAGAACAGTACAGGGGGACGTTTCAATTTGCCTGAGCCCAGGCCGACGCAAGACATAAGCTATGGATCCGGCAATTTGGTGGCCAAGGATTGTGACAACATCGAAATCACCTTTGACCTTCCGGGAACGCCGCCTGGCGTGATGAACCTGAAGCGTCTGTTGGAAGGTAAGGGTAGGATATGTGCCGATTGGGTATGGATAGGCTCACCGGTTGATTGACGAAAATCACGGGTGTTCATCATCAGGTTTTCGTGACATTGATGCCCCGGGAGGCGCTAAGGCGCCTCCCGGGTTTTGTGAATTTTGTTTGGGTCCTGGCAGGGCACGTTCCGAGCAGAGAAACTCAGGCGGTTCTGTTACGGAATTCTGGCTGCACTTCGATTGACGTTCAGCGGATCTGGTTGGTTTGAGGAAAGCATAATGAACGGTTGGGTCATCAGGCCAAAGCTCGCGGCGAGTGTGGTGTTGTGTTTTTGCCTTTTGCTGCAGGGGTGCGTTGTCCTACAGGAGGAGCAATCAGCTCCCGACCGATCCTGGGTGAACGCAATCGAGGGCGAGATCCAACCCTGGACCCATGAGGCGTTTGATTCGACGGAGGACAAGTTCACTTTTGCTCTGTTCTCTGACTTGACCGGTGGCGAGCGCGAAGGGGTTTTTGAGATCGCCATTGCACAGCTCAACCTGCTGCGGCCCGAGTTGATCATCAATGTCGGCGACCTGATCGAAGGTGAGACCGACGACAGGTCCGAATTGGATCGGCAGTGGAATTCATTCGATGAGCGCGCGCAAAAGGCGAGAGCGCCGGTGTTCTACGTCGGAGGGAATCACGACCTGACCGGTGAGACCATGCAGGCGGTCTGGGACGAGCGCTACGGCCGCCGTTACTACCATTTTGTCTATCGGGATACTTTGTTCCTGGTCCTGGACACCGAGGACCATACGCCCGAGCGGACGCGCGAAATCGCCCGCTTGAGGGAAGAGGCCATGGCCCGCGTGCGCGTGGAAGGATGGGGTGCATTGACCGAATCGGCTTACCGCGCCATCCCGGAGTATTCGGCCGGGAACATCGGCGCGGAGCAATCGGCGTATTTTCGCCAGGTGGTCGCAGACAACCCCGAGGTCAAATGGACTTTTCTGTTCATGCACAAGGCCCCCTGGCTCAGGCCTGACCATGACCCTTTCTTCGCTCTCGAAGACGTACTGGCGACCCGGCCTTACACTGTCTTCCACGGGCACGAGCACGCCTACCAGCACCTGGAACGAAACGGGCGGGACTACATTCAGCTGGCCACGACCGGCGGCGTACAATTGCCGGGCAAGGGCCGCTCGGTGGATCACGTCACGCTGGTGACGGTGGATGGAAATGGTGTGGATATCGCCAACCTGCTGATGTCTGGCATTCTCGACAGGACAGGTCATGTCCCCTTGAAGGGTGAGCGGTTGTGTTTTGAGGCAGTAACCTGCGCGAAGGAATGATGATGAACGGATCAAAGCGCTTTTTTATGGGGCTGGTTTGGGGCGGAATGCTGATCGCCGTTGTGGGATGTGCTTCGATGCGTCCCGGTTATGAACAGCCTTCAGTCATACTGACTGCTTTCAAGGCCATCCCTGGAGAAGCAGGTGTTCCTGGTTTTGAGGTCGGCTTACGTATTCTCAATCCAAACCCCTCGGAACTCCACTTGTCGGGTGTGTCCTATACGATTTCCTTGCAGGGACACGATCTGGTCAAGGGTGTCGGCAACGACCTGCCGGTGATCGCAGCCTATGGTGAAGGCCTGGTGACGTTGACCGCTTACCCGAAACTATTGGCGGGTATCGGGTTCCTGATGGACATGGTGAATTCCCCTGAAGAAACCTTCGAATACGAGTTTACGGCCAAGCTCGACCTGGCCGGCCTGCAACCCTCCATCCGGGTCAGCGAGACCGGCCAGCTCGACCTGGCGTCCGGGCGCAGCCGCTAGCGCGCGTTGCGGTGCCGCCAGCCCGGGCTGAAGGCTAGTCCTCCAGTTCGGGAATGGTCAGTTCCTGGCCGGGAAAAATCTTGTCGGGGTTTTCCAACAGGCCCTTGTTGGCTTCGAAAATTTTCATGTATTTTGCGCCGCTGCCATACATTTCCTGGGAGATTTTCCACAACGTGTCACCGGACTGAACCGTGTACTTGCGTTCACCGGCCGCTTCAGCAGGGGCTTCGACCGGGGCTTCCACCGTGCCAGCAGCGGGCTCGCTCGTTGCCGGTTCGGCCGGCTCGGCGGGCTGTTCGACGTTCAACTCGTTGATGACACCGGAAACATTCGGCATGTCCCCGAGCAATGACACGACCCGGTCCCGCTCCTCGCCACTGCCAACGCTACCGCTGACCCTGATTTTTCCATCACCCTGAATCTGGCACTTGATACTGGAGGTGTCGATACCCGCATCCTTGAGCACCCGGGTGGGTCCTTTTACGATCTCTGTCTGCTTTGAATCTGCGCCGCCCAACACGCTCTTGAACTTGTCGAATAGACCCATCTTCCTTCTCCCTGGTTGTCTGAACTGAGAATCTTATCCTGAAACTTGAAAAATCAGAAATTCGCCCGGGGTTCTGGACGATCTTATGTACAGTCTTTGGTTACCTGTTCATGCAATTCTCGTATGCTGGTAGATTAAGGACAGGCAAGGGAGGGGAAAATGGCTCGTAACGTACCCATTAAGTATCGCTTGGTCCCGTTGGTTCTGTTTGCCGCGTACGCTGCCTATTTCTGGTTCTCAAATCAGGCAGAAGTCCCGATCACGGGTCGGAGTCAAGTCGTTGCGATCAGTTCCGAACAGGAAATGGAGCTGGGGCTGCAGTCCTACCGGCAGATCCTCGCCAACGAGCGTGTGATTGAACCTGCGGCCGAAGTGGTGCAGCAGATTCAGCGCATTGGTGAGCGTATCGCCCAAGCCGCGGCCGATGTCGACCCGGGATTCGACTGGGAGTACAACGTCATCGAGTCGGAGCAGGCGAATGCTTTTGCTTTGCCCGGCGGCAAGGTGGCCGTGTATACGGGCATCCTTCCGATTCTCGAAAACGCGGATGGACTGGCGGTTGTCATGAGTCACGAAATCGCCCACGCTATTGCGCGTCACGGCGCAGAGCGCATGGCAATGCAACAACTGACTCAGCTGGGAACGCTCGCCGCGGGAATTTCGGTGGCCGATATGGACCCGCAACAACAGCGATTGATCCTGGGGGCGCTCGGCGTCGGCGCACGCTTTGGATTGTTGTTGCCATTTTCGCGTGAACATGAAACTGAAGCGGACAAAATGGGTCTGATTCTTATGGCGCGTGCGTGTTTTGATCCTGCCGAAGCTCCACGAGTCTGGCAGCGGATGGGACAAAGTCGAAGTGGCGGCTCGCCCCCGGAGTGGCAATCCACGCATCCCAGTTCAGAGACGCGCGTCAGGCAATTTCAGGATTGGATGCCGGAAGCGCTCCGTATCCGGGCGCAATATTGCCCAGGGCCGACCTGAGGGTTCGAGTCAGCCCACCTTTATTCATCAAACCCGACAGGAGTAAGCATTATGTCAACAGCAAGAGTCACGGAAATCATCGCATCTTCTTCCGAGTCATTCGAGGATGCAGTCAAGCATGGAATCAAACGCGCCAACAAGACCTTGAGTCATGTAAAAGGCGCCTGGGTAGAAGGCCAGAAGGTTGTTTGCGACGGTGAGGGGAAGATCAAAGAATATCGTGTCAACCTGAAAGTGACATTCGTTCTCGAAGACTGAACCGTTGTCGGGCTCCACGGTGCGGCCATTGCCCGGGTGGTAACGGCCCTGAGCCGGTCGCGCAGAGCGGCTGATATTCAGCTCTCAGGTTTGGCGGGCCAGTAATCGGTCGAGATGGTTGGCGAAGGCCATGCGGTCTGAAGCGCTCAACGGCGGCGGACCCCCGGTATCGATACCACTGCCTCTCATCGTGTCCATGAAATCCCGCATGTTCAGTCGTTGGCGGATGTTTTCTGTGGTGTAAAGTGTGCCGCGCGGGCTCAGGGCCAGGCAGCCTTTGTCGATCACTTCCGCCGCGAGCGGTATGTCGGCGGTAATCACGAGATCGCCGGAGCCCGCCTGCCGGACGATATAATTATCCGCCACGTCAAAACCCTGTGATACCTGTATCGACCGGATGTTGCGTGACGCTGGCACAGCGATGGCCTGGTTCGCCACCAGCAACAGCTCGAGCCCGACCCGATCCGCCGCCCGGAACAGGATCTCCTTGATCACGTTGGGGCAAGCGTCGGCGTCAACCCAGATTTTCATCGAGTGGTTCAGGGGGTCTGGGCTTCGATGATTTCATAGCTGGTCTTGATGTTCGCCAATGCGGCCAATTGCGCGGAAGCCGAGCAGTATTTGCTCATGGCCAGATCGATGGCTCGAGTGACGTGTTGTTCCTTGACACCGATGCCCTTGACCACGAAGTGCATTTCCACGGCGGTGTAATACCGCGGGTTCTCATCGCGCCGTTCGCCGCCAATCTCCACCCAGGCATCGACCACCTTCTGCCGCGCTTTTTGCAGGATCATGATCAGGTCGATGCAGGCGCAACTGCCTGCCCCCAGCAGCAACAGTTCCATCGGTGACAGGCCGATCTGCTTGTCGCTGTCCAGCACCACGCTGTGGCCGCTGCCGCCGGTGCCCACAAATGTCAGGCCGCCACTCCACTTCACCCGGTGGTCAAGCTGCATGGAAAGTTCCTCGTTCTAGTGAGTCAGGAAGTGGATTCTAACGTGGTGATCATGTGCGCGCTTGCTCAGAAACGAAAGTTCAGGGCCGCGCCAGCGGTGAGCGCCGGATCGTATTCACTGGAGGACACGGTTTCCCTGTCTGCGTTACGCAACGTGAGTTTGCCGCCCAGTTCCGCGCCCAGGAACACCGAAACGCTGCCTGACGCGCTGGGGTTCAGGGTCGCCATGACGACCAGCGGAAATGCCTGGTGGCGGCCGACACCGCCGGCTGCGGAGCCTGATTGATCCAGGCGAAATTCAAGATCCTCGTAGCGGCCCGCTAAAGAGAAGGTCCAGAAGTCGTTGGCCCGGTAAGAAAGGTTGAGCCCCGGTCCCCGCGAGGCTGCCAGCCCCCGGCCAGTGCTGAGGTTCCAGCGATCATTGATGTCCCAGTCCACCACCAGCACTGGGAAGACCTGGGTACCGCGGTCCAGCCGTGAGAACACACCCAGCCCGGGCCCGATGGTCAGGGATTCATCGATCCACCAGGCTGCGGCCGCGTAGACGCCCCAGGTCCGGGCATCGCTGCTGCTGGCGCCAGCTTCACCATTTTCTCTGACTGACGGAATGACGAAACCTGAAACGCGGTCAGTGATCCGGAAGCGGGCAGTCGCCGATAAGCGAAATTCATCCACGTCCGACCACGGGTTGTATCCGCCGATCGTGGGCACCCCGCTGAATTCGTAGCTGGATGTCCCACCACCCACCGTCAGGCCGATGGCGTGCCGCGGGTCCCAACTGTAATTAATGCCGGCACTGGCGAACCAACGATCCATGGTAAAGGCACCCGGCGTGTCCTTCAGATCGGTTTCGGACTGATGCACGGCTGCGAGATTGAAGTCGAAGCTCAGCGGATTGTTGGCCCCTTCCTGGGCGCCGGCATTCGCTGTCACAGTCAAACAGCCCGTTGTCGCCAGGCAGACCAGGGCGGCGTGAACTCGATTCATTGATTGTTTCCTCATCCGGGGTGTGCCGCCATTGTAGTCACTTGGCGGAAGTGTTGTCCGCGTGAAAACTCACCGCCTCGTCGATCGACCCCGCGGGTGCCTTTCAGTCAGGAAGGTTGGTTTTGTGGGCAGGCACAGCAGCTTTTTCAGACCGCTCACAAGCGAGCTGGTCGAACTGAGTCAGCAAGCGGATCACTTCATCATCGTCTACCTGCGAGAAATGCTCAAAGTGCGCGCCCACCGCGATGAACGGGTCGGGCTGTTGCAGGCAGATGAGATCATCAACTTCACCGCTCAGGTCAGCGACTGTTTCACGGGCCGCCAGGGGTACCGCCAGCACGCAGCGCGCGGGGCGCTGCTGTTTGACCGCGGTCAGGGCAATGCGCATGGTAGCGCCGGTGGCAATGCCGTCATCGGTCAGGATGACGGTGCGGTTTTCCAGCGAAGGGTTGCGCCGATCTGCACCGTAAAGCTGGCTTCTGCGTTTCAGTTCCAGTCTTTGGCGTGCAATTTCATCTTCGACATAGCGGTCGGATATGCCGAGCAGGCGAATGAGCTGCTGGTTTATCCAGGTTTGAGGGTTTCGAGTGTTACTGATGGCGCCGATTGCCAGTTCCGGGTTTCCGGGTGCACCGATTTTACGGACCACCACCAGGAAAAGTTCGGCCTCGAGCGCCAGGGCGAGATGACAGCCCATGGGGACGGCGCCACGCGCAAGGGCTGCTACGACGGCATTTTTGCCGCGGTAGGCCTGTAATTGTTGCGCCAGTTGTCGCGCTGCGTCCTGGCGGTCTTTGAACATGATATTTGACCGGCGTGTTGCCCGAAGCGCAAAAATAAAGGCCCGCGATCCGGCTGTTGAGGATGTACCCTCAGCCGCTCACGACCGCGGACCTGCATGGCGGATCACTGTTTTCAGGTTTGTGGCTCCGGCTCCACCGGTTCGCGACTCCGGGGTCGTCGAGGTCCTTACCGTTCCACTCCTCGCCGTGCAATGAATAAGTTGGGGACGAGCCGTCATGATTCACATGACCTGGGTCAAGTAAGCAATATAGTGCCGCCAGAATGCGGTGACCACCTCGGGGAGTTGCGTTGGGCCCCTCTTGCCTGCCATGCTTTCAGGCAGGTGAATGAAACCGTTCTGCCTTTCCAGAGAGAGCCTTGCTATGCGAATGTCCAGTGTGGATCTGAAAAGCTCATGCTTCCTGGCTTTTATCCAGCTTGGTGTGCGCTCGCGGCTCATCCTGGTGGCGTGTTTTTTGCTGATGGCTCCTCTGCTGGCGCGGCCGGGCGAGCTTTTCGCAACACCTGCAGAGCCTGATCCCGAAGCAGAGCAATGGTTTCGTCAACAGCCGCGATGGCTGGGAGCCGACGGTGTTCATTCCACCCAACTCGATGATGAACGAAGGCTCTGGACCTTTGCCGACAGTTTCGTGGCAATGCCGGGTGGGCAGTCGCGCCGCGGTGCCAGGATGATAAGCAATACGATCGCGATCCAGGCTGGAGGCGGCACTTCGCATGTGCCTGTGACATTTTTTTGGCGTGAATCGGGGGATGGATCACCCGCGTCATTTTTTCCCGACCGGGAGACCACATGGTTTTGGCCTCAAGCCAGTCTGCGGCTGACCAATGGGCCGCTCATCAGCTTTCTGTTTCGTATCGAAAGGACACCGGGCGAGGGGCTCGGGCATAGCACTCAGGGTTACACGGTGGCGGTGATCGATAACCCGGAAGATGAGCCGATGGCCTGGAAAATGCAATTGAAGGACGGTCTGCCGGTTGCGGGGTTTGTTCCCGGCAGCGTGCTGGTGCGCCAGGGTGATTTCGTAGTGGCGCTCGCTGTTACCCAGGGCGAGACCCTGGCGGGTGCGCTGGTCCGTTATCCGTCAACCGACCTGGCTTCGGGAGACCTGTCGTCAGCGCAATGGTGGACGGCCGAGGGCTGGAAGAAAGATACAGAGCTTGGACCCGGCGGGCCCGCGCGGGTTCTTGACCACGCTGGCAGCGAATCGTCCATTCACTGGGATGTGACCTCCCGCCGTTGGCTACACGTCACCAGCTACGGTTTCGGCGCTGCTTTTATCGGGCTTCGTACCGCGCCGGACCTGACCGGGCCCTGGGGTGAGGTGGTGGAAGTCTATCGCCCTCCGGAGTCCGATTTTAACCGGCCCTTCGTCTACGGCGCCGTTGCCCATGCCGGGTTGTCCGGCCGGCACCCCGGAGAGTTGCTGGTAACCTATTCCGCCAACAGCTTCGAGTTTTCAGACTTGTTAAGCGAATGGGGGCATGAGAACCTGTATTGGCCGCGCGTGGTTGCGGTAAAAATTTCCTCCAACACAGACACGGAAACCATCCATCCATGAGTACGAATACCCTGTCAGGAAGCTGCCTTTGCGGTGCGGTCAATTACACCGTTACCGGCGAGGAGCGGCGTTTCTATCACTGCCATTGCCAGCGTTGCCGCAAGGCCTCAGGCACTGGGCACGCGAGTAATCTGTTCGTCAAGGGCACGCTGGAGTGGAACAGCGGTGAAACATTGGTCCGCACCTACAAGCTGCCGGAGGCCGAGCGTTTCAGCAACACTTTCTGCAGCACCTGCGGTGGTCGTGTGCCGCGCTTCGTCGAGGAGTTCGGGGTGGCCTTCATTCCCGCCGGGTCGCTGGATGATGAGCCGGAAATTCGACCCCAGGCACGTGTGTTTACCGGGTCGCGGGCTGGCTGGTCGTGTGATGGCAGCGAAATGACCGAATTCACCGAGTACCCGGCTTGATGCGGCTAATACTGGGGGCGAAGGCGCTTGCCCAGGTTCTCATGTTCCCGGTGTTCGTATCGTTGCTGGCCGCCTGCGCGGCAGCGGTCAATTTGTCGCCCGAGGAACGGGGCGAACTGTACCTGCCAAGCCCGGATGCGTTAACTGACGTGGACCAGGCCATGGAACGGGCCCGCCTGGAGAACCGACTGCTGCTGGTGATGCTTGGCGCGAACTGGTGTCACGACAGCCGGGCATTGGCCGCCCGGGTGCATCAGCAACCGCTGCAAGAGTTAGTCGAACAGCGTTACGAGACAGTTTTGGTCGATGTGGGGTACCTGGAAAGCGGCACCGAAGTCATGGGCAGATTCGGACTGCCGGTGTATTACGCAACCCCCACGGTCTTGATTATCGACCCGAACGATGGCCGCCTGGTCAACTCCGCGGACCGCCATCAGTGGGGCGCGGCCGACAGCATCAGCATGGAGGACTCGGTTGCTTATTTCGAAGCCATGGCCAATGCCGGAAGTCCGCCCGCAACGGTGAGCGATCCCCAGTTACAGGCATTGATGGCCGAAGTCGATGCTTTTGAGCGGCGTGCCGCACAAAAGGTAGCGTCAGGTTATGCCCGTGTCGGACCGATGCTGCGCGCCTACAAGGAGGGCGGCGAGGTACCCGGCTCCTTCGAGGACGACTGGACCGAGGTCAGTGATTTCCGAAACGGGCTACCAGCCATCGTCGAAGCACTGCGAATCGAAGCCCGGGAGCGGTTTGCCGCGGGCGAGCAGAACATCCGACTTGTGTACCCGCAGCTGGCGCCATTCTCGTGGCAGGCTGAGGGGTCCGAGGCGGGCTCTCGGGGTGATTGAAGTGTTCCTCGCGATGCTTGAGCGCATGAAGTTCGGCGGCCTGATCCTTTTGAGCGTTGCCCTGGGCGTCTTACCCCTGGTCACAACCGCGAGTGAAAGCGACCCCGAGCCCATTTACAGGCTCACCATCAACGGGCCTCTCGCCGGGGTCAGCGAAAGCTGTAACGACCCCTGCCACATCGAGATGGTTGAAGTGGTTGGCGAATTAGGAATGTCGACGATTCAGGAAGAAGTCGATGCCCAGTCAGGCGAGGGCGAAGTCACCATGCCGAGTGAATGTTATGGTGAGTGCGAGAAGAAAAAGACCCGGTTGAAAGTCAGATCGCCGCGCACGCTGAAAAAAGGTGTGGAAGTGACCATCGAGGACCGGTGGGCGCATTTTATTTTTTATTCGGTCACCGAAACTGACTCGGGTCCCGCCACTCGCCGACGCCATCACGAATTCCGGGTCGACCGGCCGCTGATCGCGGTCAATCTCGATGACCATGAGGTGGAGTTACGCGCCCGGGTGGATGTGGACGACGGCGTCATCCGGCGTAAAACAAAGCAGCCCTGAAGCCTGAGCGGCTACAGGGCGCTATGGTTCAATACAGTCAGGTCAGTCCTGAACGGCGCCGTCCAGAAGCTTCCGCGCCTGGCGGCGAGTCTTGCCCAGTGAGTTGGCCAGCTCTTCGACCAGCAGTTCCTCGGATTGCTTGTAGTGCGCGCGGTCGCCGGCACGCAGCGTCTCGTTGGCATCCAGTTGGGACAGTTCCTTGAATACCTTGGCGTATTCGAACGGGTTGCCACCGTCGATAGCAGCCTGGTGCGCGTTGGCACGAGCTTTCCATTGCTTGCTGGGCTTTCCTTCCCACTGCTTGAGTTCCTTAAGCAGTTGGCGCGCCTTGTTGGCGCTGATGATCGTTCTGACAGCTTCAGGCAGGTCGTCCTTGAGCAAAGT
Organism: Chromatiales bacterium; assembly: GCA_024640045.1. Lineage (GTDB taxonomy): Bacteria > Pseudomonadota > Gammaproteobacteria > Xanthomonadales > SZUA-36 > WTJD01. The sequence goes on from JAHEFS010000014.1 coordinate 31,489, forward strand.
CAGGGTCAGGTCTTCGCGCTCGAAGTAGAGCTCCGCATAAGTTGCGGCCTCAGCTCCGTAAAAGCTGCGTTCTCCGATTGACTGAATTTTTCCGACACCATGTTGGGGGTGGTGAACCCGCTCTCCTCGGCGAATATTGATGGCGATTTCCTTAAAAAAGAGTTAATTCGGGTGAAAAATCAACATTTTACAGCAAAATGGTATTTTGCGCAAGGCGCAGCTTGCTTTATACTTGCAGATCAATAGGTTACTGCACTACATTGATGTTCTGAAGGGCGGCCAGGTAGGCTGCCACGTCGGTAATGGGTATTGGCCCGAATTCAGCCTGCAGCCACTGGTGGATGTCGTTCACCGTGCGGGTGCCATCGACCAGGTTGAGGGCTTCATAGGCGGCCGCACCGTTCAGCTTCAGTTCGGCGTATTCCGCTTTCGGCAAACGGTCTTCAAGATAGCTGTAGCCAAACGCATGCATGGTTCCCTTGATTTCTGTGTTGCGCCGGTAGACGCGCGGGTGACTGGGCTCGCGGTGAATCGCCAACATGGGCACTGGCAGCAGCTGTGAAAGACGATCGATGTAGTTTTCGGAGAAGCCACGCAGACCTTCCCCCAGCGAGGCGAAACCCCCGATGCTGGCGACTTTACGGCGTTCCACCTCGAAATGGACTTTAAGCACTTCGGACCGGTCTGCAGCATCGAACCGCGCCAGGCCCAGGTTGCGTTCGCGCAGACGTAAGAGGGCGTTGGCGCGCAGCAGGTCCAGGGTTGGTTCGACCTCATCCGGGCCGAAACCTGCCAGGAACCAGCCCTGCACGGCGGCGATGAAAGCCGCACGCTTGAGCTTGGTCGGGTCGATCATGGCCGCAGTATCAAAATTGGTGTGGATGTAGCGGTCCGGCCAGTCGTGCAGGTAGATGCCTGGAATGCGGAAGCTGCCGGCGTTGTAGACCTGGTGGTCCGAACCCATGCTGATGCCTTCCATCAGGGCCAGCTGCGGATTCTTGCTGCCTTCGACTGAAACCAGCGGGAATGGCACCTGGACGCCGGATGCGTATTGCTCGGTTTGTTGGTTGACGAAATGACCGATCTCATGGCCCACGTCAGAGATGAAGCTGGGCAGGCTCATGGGTCCGCCGGAGATGCGAAAGACCGACTTGGTTTCGCTGCCGCCGCCAACCATATCCAGGTGAATGTTGGCCTTGATATCCGACGTATCGCCGCGTTCGGCGAGATAAATCAGTGTGCCTTCGATCTCTGCCGGCCAGACAAACCGGAGGCCACGACGCGGCGGCGGCAGGGCGCCAGTGTCAATCAGCCGTTTTAGTGTGCGTGCGGATTCCAGGATGGCCACGCAGCCGGACGCGTTGTCATTTGCGCCGGGGCGCGGGTGGTCGAGGTGGCAGGTATAGACGATTTCCTCGCTGCCGACTTCTGGGTCGGACCCGGGGATGAGTGCCGTGACCAGGGAGTAGAGGCCTTCGGACTGGCCGGCGCGGACTTCCGCATCGAAACGGATGTCTTCGCCCTTCGCCAGGCGCGCCTGGAATTGTCGGGCGACGCCCAGCGAAATCATGAAGGCGAAGGTCTTGACTGGTGAGAACGTATCCAGGTGGCCCCAACGTACCAGTCGATCGTCCTCCTTCCACCAGGCAGTGACCTGGTTGGGCGCGTAGGAAATAATACCGGCCGCGCCCAATTGACCGACAGCCCGTGTCGCCACGACCTCCGGTTGGCTGCTGGTCAGGACCAGTTTCCCGGACAGCTCCTTGCCCGCGTAATCCGCATCTGCGGTGCCAGCGCCGATATCGACCAGCAATGCCCCGGACGCGGAGCCGGAAACCGAGTCCTGCGCCAGAGAGAGAGGCAATGCCTCCCAGCTGGCGTGGCGTTTGAGTCGTTGCCCATCGGTGGTTACTTCCCATAGTTCCGCGAATTCGACTTCCCAGGCTGGGCGGGATTTCTGGGTGCCGAAAAGAGTATTGCCATCCGCCGGGTACTCCAGGATCTCTGCGCCGTCGAAGCCATAGGCTTGCAATTGGCCGCGAATGTGTTCCGCGGCGGCGCGGTACTGGCTGCTGGCGCGGGTCCGGTGATACAGCGTGATGGTGTCGAGATTACGTTTGGCCGATACGCCGGAAACCTCCTCGGCGATCTGGCTCAGGGTGCTTTCCGGGACCAAGCGGGTGAGGTCGGCCGTCGCAAAGATGGGGGACAGCAGCAGGAGCAGGGCAGGTAGTCGAAAATGCTTCATGGGTCATCCGGGTTGGCGTGAAATTCGAGCGAGCATCCTAGCCGCGATTGGCGGGTTTGTCATTCGGCTCCTGGTTACGCAATCGCATCACCCGCGCGTTGGGCTATCCGGCCTGATGTTGGTAATACGCGCGGCCGCCAACGGAAACGGGCGCCAGGAGATACTGGCGCCCGTTGGTTGGAGCCTTGAGTGCTCGGTCTTGACTCAGTCCTCGAAGCTTTTCGAGAGGCTGTGGCACAGGTCGCAGCTTATGACATCTCCCGCTGACACCCGGGCCCGGACAACGCCGTCCGCGTCCCGCAGTACACGATCGACGGGCACTCGGGAGAGGCGCGTTCCGAGGTGATCACTGCCATGGCAGGCGGCGCACTGGTCATTGCCGTTTCGCCAGACGAAATCTTCGTGGTAGAAATCGCCTTTGCTCTTGATCCAGTTAGGATCATTGACCGGATGCATACCGTGTGGGCCATCCAGTGTCCCGTTGGGGAAGGCGTTCGATTCGTGGCACACGCTGCACTCCCGCAATGTCCCCGCGTGGCCCTGCAACTGGATCGCCGGCACATTGTCGTTGGCGTTTGGATCGCGATTGGGCCAGATCGCGTGCGGGCTGCCGTGGCAGGCCTCGCAGAATAGTTGGGCGTGGCCATCCAGGCTGTTCCGGTAAAGCGTACCCGGGTTTTCGGCAAAGCGTGAATTGGCAATTTCGATCGGTGTGGCCGCTGGGTCTGAAGGGTCATAGGCCAGGTTGCCGACCGGGTCCTCGCCGTGGCCGGTATGGCAGGAACTGCACTTCGGTTCCTCGAACCAGGGATCGCGAACATCGCCAGACGCCAATTCGAACTCGCCGCCCACGGCCAGCATGTCGCCGTGGCAGTTGTCGCAAGTCTGACCGGCGGTGTACATGGCCCCGCGGAAGCACTGGGTGATCTTACCGGGGTGACAGGAGAAGCAGTTCTGTTCCATCGGAATGCCCGGACCGGTCGGGAACAAGGACTGATCGTTACTTGTTTCTATCGAAGTATTGAGCAGCACAGGTTCGCCGTGACCGTCACGTACCAGCTCGCCGGCAGTGTCCATCTGGAGGCGTCCGTGGAAGCCATGCATGGCATTCGACATGTTTCCTCTGACCCCGGGTGCGTTGGTGGTTCCCAAAGCGTTGGAGCCATGACAGGCGGCGCAAAAGACCGGTTTGTCCTCCAGCAGGAACGGTGTACCGTGTTTGAAGTCGTGCAGCGCCAGGATGTTGTGCTTGGCGGCTGCTTCGACGTCGACCCGGTCGGGTGTGGCCGGCGCCATGAACAGGGGACTCAAGGCGCGAGCCGCCGGGTCAGCACCGACCGTACCCAGCGTATGGCAGTCGCGACAATCGACCTCGGTCGAGACAGGCACGACCGCATCCGAGGTCGCCAGCACCTGCCCGGTGGCCTTGGCTACGGCCTGCACGCGCATCAACGGGTAGGAATTGAACCGGCCCTGGTCATCCACCGAGATCATGGGGATACCTTCGGCTGTGAACCAGCGCTGATCGACGTTGAAGTGACTGAAGGGCTGCGGCTCGTTGTCGTAGTACGGATCAGTGATGCCGGGCATAGTGGCGCCGAACAATCCCATGTCAGGATCCGGTCCGTTACCCGCGCCCAGGCCGAACAACAGTTCCACGATAGTCTGGCCGGTATCCTGGAAGCTGTCCCAGAAGTCGGACTTGCGCACAATGGCCGCGTCGGCCGGTGAACCCACCGGCCAGTTCTGGCTGGTTGAATTGATTGAGTCCGGCCCGACCGGGTCATTCGGGTTGGAAGCCGCGGAGTAGAACAGGTCCACAATGCTGTCGTCCAGAACCTGCGGTGCGTTGCTGCCCGAGGTGCCGCGCCGGATGACGTGCGCGTTCAGCGTGTTGAAGGGCGGCAGGATTGAGAAGGGGTAGGAACCCAGGTCAGCGCAGTGCATGCCGAGATCGTTGACGGCGATGACCACGTGGTCCCCATCGCCGGCTTCAGGTGTTCCTGGCGCGGCTTGCTCGGAAACCATAGGCGGTAGTCCGGTCGGAGGCTCACCCACGATCACCTGGCGCGTGTCGGCGCAACGTTCACCCTCGTCGTCCGTGACGGTGAGCGTGGTGATAAAACTGCCCACTGTATCGAACAGCACACCGCTGGCCTGCGGAGTTTTCGGCCGGACATCAGCCCCTCCGGCGAAATCCCACTCGTAACTGACCGGGCCGCCATCAGGGTCATTTCCTTCGCCCTGGAAATCGATGGTGTCATTCAAAGAAATGCTGATCGGATCCTGGGTGGGCTGCAGGATTCGGCAGGTGGGCGGTTGGCTCGGTGGCGGCTCAGTGACGTCAATCTGCACGGATTTTTTGCAACTGGCAGCATGATCGTCGGTGACGGTGAACGACACCGTGTAGTTTCCGGCGGTAAAAAATGGAATACCGGTGGCTGTAGCGCTGTTTACCGTCGAGGCCGCGCCGTCGAACTCCCAACGGAAGCTGAGCGGTCCACTCTCAGGGTCACTGCCGCTTCCGGCGAAGTCCAATGTGGCACCGGCGACGATGGTAACGGAAGGACTGGACGGGAGGTTGATGCTGCAGGTTGGTGGTTCATTCGGCGGCGGCCCGCCATTGCAATCACGTGGCGAATTCTCAACGTCACGTTCATCGTCCAGGTCGCCGGATTCCGCCCGAACCCTGCAGGGCACCTGTTCTCCCTTGAGGCCACGGATACTGAAGCGAACGGATTTCCCTTTCGTGCTGGTGACTTTCAGAACTTTAAGCGTGTCCGCGTCCTGCAGGGTCACTTCCTTTGTGCCGCGTCCACCGAGGTAGACTTCGACCTCGAGTTTTGCTCTCCTGGAGTTGTATTCTGCCTTCTGAATAGAGAAGCTTTCAGCGGAAAAAGCGGGTAAAAAGGGTAAGGCCATCAAGGACAGGCACACCAAGGAAAGTAGTAAACGCCATTTTCTTGACTCTTTTTTCCGTGTAAACGGGACGTGTTTTTCTGCAAAACCGGGCTGACGTGAGACTTCCATGTCGATCACTCCTTTAGCTGTAACTAATATGGCAATTACACCTTAACGGAGAGTGAGTTCAGAGGGTGTTAAAAAGGCATCACTGATGCATTAATAAATTATTAAAATCAACTAAATAAAAGCATTTCTGATGAATTAATTGACAGTCGGTGCGGGCCAGAGGCCGGCAAACAGCAAATAGACTTCGCGCGGATCGCCAGCGGGCAGGTCATTCAGCCCTGGACAACCAACCCGTAAAGAAACAGGGAATGAACGGCCATGAAGACGCCGAATTGAAAGCCGGCAGCGGCGATATCCGCTCGAAAGGTGTGAAAGGCGAGGTCAGTATTCCGGACTGAGCGTGGATTCGGTGTTAACCTTTCGGCAACTACCCACCTGAAGATTCGCCATGACTCAGCGCCGCAAATCGATTTCCCTCGTGCTGGGCAGCGGCGGCGCCCGTGGGCATGCGCATATTGGGGTCATACGAGCGCTGGAAGAGCAGGGTTTTGAAGTCCGCAATATCGCGGGTTCTTCGATGGGCGCCCTGATTGGCGGCATTTATGCCGCCGGCAAACTCGAGACCTACGCTGAATGGGCCTACCAACTGGAGCGCTCCGACGTCGTCAAGCTGCTGGATTTTTCGTTCGACTGGAAGTCGATTTTCAAGGGGGAGCGTATTTTTGGCGTGCTTAAAGACCTCATCGGTGACCGGCAGATCGAGGACCTGGATCGCGGATTCACGGCCGTGGCGACGTCACTGGACGAACAACGGGAGGTCTGGCTGAACGAAGGGTCATTGTTTAAGGCCATCCGAGCTTCCAGCGCGGTGCCGGGTGTATTTTCACCGGTAGAGATGGACGGGCGCGTGTTGGTGGATGGCGGCCTGGTCAATCCCATTCCCATTGCACCAACGCT
>JAHEFS010000213.1 GCA_024640045.1 Chromatiales bacterium
CGTTCACGTTGTTCATTGAGTTGATCAGATCAACGGCTGCTGCCTGCACAATCTCCAGCTTGGTCCGGTTCTGCAGCACGCCTATGGACCAGTAATAGTTCAGGTAATTGGCATTGTAGAGGGTCGTTGTGCCGAAGTTTCGGTTCCACTGGCGAATTCGGTCATTCCTGTTAGTAGACCAGGGACCCGCATTGCCGTTGGCCGCGTAGGTTGCGTTACTCGTGCCGTCTCCGTGTTCTCCTTCATCTGCCTCGCATTCGACCATGCTTGTCAGGTCGGCGGTGTCCAGGGATTCCCATTGGTAGTCTCGAGAATTGCTTGCGCGGGTGTCCCACCTGGCCACGCTGTCGGTGTAAAAACCGGTCTGTTCCATGGGCCTGATCGCCGCATCGCACACGAGAGATGTGGTGTTGAAATGGGCGGGGTTATTATCGCACTCGGGCGGATCCGGCAGGTTGCTGCTGCCACCGCGGCCACCACCACCGCCGTTATTGCGACCGGTAAGATAATAGGTCGCGCCGTCGACACAATCTCCACCGTAAACCGTGGCTGGATCATAGCTCTGGCTGCTGCCGGAGGAGCCAGAGGGGAGGGCTCCCATACTGCCTGAGTTATCCAGGATAAACAGCAGGTTGGGGTAGGCGCCTTCCTGGGCGCTGGAGTCTCCAACGAACAGGTCCGTGTCGTCGGCCATGGCCGGGCCGCTGCTCGCGAGGGTAAACATCGCGACGGCGGTGCTAAGTAAAGTACGTTTGGCAGAGAAATTCATTTTTCTGGCTCCTGCTGATTAGTTCGATGCGCCGTGCGAGTTATTCCCGCGCGGGTATCGTTGGGGCCTGTTATCCCTGGATTTGTCTTCACTCGAGGGTTCACGCCGGATCAACCTGAGCGAGGCCAGGTTGCCGTTTTCAATAAGGTAGGACACCACCAGTAACCCCTTGGGATTTTCCTGGATGGCGAGTCTCATCTCCTCCATGGAGACGCTTTCATCGCCTACCCAGAACGAGGTTTCCTTCGCCATGGTGTGACGCTTGCCGGGACAGTTGTTGCAGGGCTGGATGAATACAGACCGGCCTGCCTTCTCAGGCAATGAAAACTGGTTTGCCTCAAGCTCGTAGCTGTGTGCAGTCAGCGTCAGGCTTTGCCCGGCACTGGCGACCTGGCAGAAGGCGAGCAGCAATGTAATGAGTGAGATTCGAGCAATCATGTCTTTTCTCCAAGGAAATCAGAAGCGCGTTCCGCCACCAGGCCCCACCAGGTACAGGCCCTGGGTGTGCTGGGAGATCGCGTTGCGTTGTGAGGCACCACGGCTGACCACTTCAAAGTGGTAGGCGGCAAAACCGCTTCCGGCTACGCCGCGGCTAAACGCCGAGCCCACCCGTGGCGGCACGGCAGTCTCAACCTGGTATGTGGTTGTGGCCACGTAGCTGTCACCGGTACCGACAGCATTTTCCACCGTGGACGGCCCGCCCGCGGTGGTGAAACCGCCCGTAGCCAGGGTCCGCTCGATGCCCACTTCGGCCGCCTGGAAGGCGTTCTCGGAAAACTGCTCGTTACTGGTCATGATCAGCTCAAGGGACGCGGTGTTCATGCCGGTCACGCCCAGCAAGGTCATGATGAGAAGCAGTATCAGGCCTATGACCAGTGCCGCGCCCTGTTGATTTTTCGGGGTGAAGCGCATTATCAGAACCTCGTGTTTCTGAGCTGGATGGTCTTGGAGACCAGCAGCCTGTGAATATTGTCGTTAAACGGACCCAGTGCCTGTCCCGCGTAGTTATAGGTGCGGGTGTCGGTATAGCCACTATCAATTTGGTCGGCTCGGAACAGCAGCCAGACCCGAACCGCCACGATGACTGAACCAGCCGGCACATTGTCGGGATGCACATACATGTTGGCGGCGCCATCGCCACTGGTGTCGGCGCCCAACTGGACCTGGAAATCCTGGACATGGGGAATGATTTCTTCATCCACCATTGCAGGTCCGGCGACCAGTCGCTTGCGACGCAATGAGGGGATTCCCTCTCCGAGCACCGAGTCCTGGCTCAGGTAATAGCTGTTGACGACAAGGTTATGGGTTTCCGAGGTCAGGGCCTCAAAACCGGCTGGCAATACGCCGTTTGCGAAGACCTGCACCTTTTCCCGGTCACTCTGAATTTGCAGACGGCCGTTTTCCAGGCCGGCGATCGCCCTGCCGGCATGCCGAACCACCAGCACGTCCGTGTTGGCCACGCTGCCGGCTCCATACTGACCGCATCCGGCGTAGCCGAATTGGTCGTTGCTGCCTTCCACGGCGTTAGCCAGGTCCAGGGAGAAGTTCTGTCTACAATCTCCACCTACATCGAAGCCGGCGGGTACAGCGTCCGCCTCTGTTGCGGTCCCTTCAATCAGGGTGTAGCCGTTGGCCAATCCCCAGTTTGCTGCCTGTCTGATATCCGGTTCGATGGTATCCAGGGAGAAGCGGGCATTTTCCTGCAAGCGGGCGATGATATCGCTGGTGCGGAAAGTCCTGCGGCTGTCACTGAATACCGTGACGGCGCCAATCAGCAAGATGGAACCAATCAGCATCGCCACCATCAATTCGATCAAGGTCACGCCATTTTGGAGACGAGGAGCGGTTGCAGTATGTGTGGTGTTCATCATGCCTCCACCGTCATAACGTAACTGACGTTGCCGCCCTGGCTGACTTCGGTCCAGGTGATGGTCAGCGTATAAACAGCCGGCGTGCCGGCCCCAGCCGCCGCAAAAACGATTGCGGCGTCACCACCAGGCAGCAAGGCCTGGGCAGCCTGCTGCCAGTCAAACACATCCTGGGCGGCCATCTGGGCAGGCGTGCATTCAACCGCACCGGTCCCATCGCTGCAGCCCGAGTCGGCCCCGGCCCCCGCGTAGTTTGCGGCACCGTCGGTGTTGGCGCGGATACGCTCAGCCATATCCGAGGCCAGGGTGACTGCCTGGGTCCGGAAGATGGCGGTGCGATTCAGTCGCAGGGTCTCCACGTACAGGGCCGCAAGACCCAGCATGCCGATGGAGATCACCAGTAATGCGA
>JAHEFS010000214.1 GCA_024640045.1 Chromatiales bacterium
GGCTAGACACCTGGATTTTCAAGGATGAAAACATGCCACGACTTCTCACCCTGATCGGACTCATGTGCCTGATCAACACGCCGGCCTGGGCAGAAGACCTGGAAATCGGCGCTTTTTACGGCCAGCGTTTCGGCGGAACCATTGGCACCGCGGTTTTCGGTGGCAGCGAGATCACCGGCCTGGACGTGTCCGAGGGCGATGCCCACGGAATGACCGTTGAATACACTTTTTCAAACCAGTGGCGGATGGAATTCATCTGGGACAGCCAGGACAGCTACCTGAACGGCAACCTGGATGGTAGCGGCGAGACCCGCCTGGCCAGCACAACCCTGAATAACTACTTTTTCGGCGGGAATTACTATTTCAGCCAGGACGCCTTCCGGCCCTTCATCGGATTTCACCTGGGGGCCACGAATTTCGCCACCCAGGGGCTGGAAAGCGAGACCAAGTTCGCCTATAGCCTTGGCGGCGGCGCCAAGTACGCCTTGACCGAGAACATCATACTGGATGCCCGGCTGCGCTGGTTGGCCACCTACATCGATGGCAGCAGCGTGGTCTATTGCACCCTGCCCGGCTCCTGCTATATCGCCAACGCCGGCAACTACATGAACCAGTTCAACCTGAGCCTGGGACTGAACTTCCGATTCTAGGACCCCCGGTCCAGCCAGGCCTGCCTTGCCGGCCTGGTGAACACCCTGGCGCGTGTTCTGAATCGTGCGAAGATCAAAGAACCTTTCCCCGGACACGCCCAGGAGGAATCGGCGGATAATTCTCTTCGCCGCCTGGGCTCAGGGTACAACCCAGAGTGCGTCGCCCGTATCAGGCATGCCGTCCTTGATGGGCAGGATGTAACCGCCCTTGGACAGGAATCTCTGCCCCGGACCCAGGCTGGGCCGAGGATACGCGGGCACGTAGGCCGCCAGCCCCTGGGCATGGTCCAGCATGTCCAGCACGTAATCTCTTACGAAGAATCGTCCCAGGTGGGCCACCGCATCGCTGGTTGCCAGGCAGGCGAAAAACGCCTCGGCCTGCAATCGTGGATGCGTGACCTCTATGCCCCGCCCCTTTGCCCAGGCTCGAAAGCGCATCAGCGCCGAGTCTGCCTCGCCGGGCAGCCGGTAAGGGTGGACCAGGAAGGTCAGGGCCGACATGGGGCTGGACAGCCCTTCAAACTGTCCGTCCAGCAATGTGGACGAAAGATAAAGCGGGCCGGCAGGCAAGGCCCCTTGCAGGCTATCGAGCTGCGCACGGTTCAGCCACAGCACGGTGGCGACGCCCGCCTGAGCGCGTAGCGGTGAGACTACATCGTCCACATCAATCGATCCGGAGCAGTCCACGGTGATCGTGTCCGTCGCGACCCCCGCGATTTTCAATGACGATTCCAGCTCATTCACTGCCGCAACGGCTTGCCCGTCACAGTGGACCTGGAAAACAGCGGGAGCCGGGTGCTTGGCCAGGTGAGTGGCGACAAGGTCAGCTTCCAGTTCAAGGCCCCTGGAAAAATGCAGGGTATAGAAATCGTTCTTCTGGGCCTGGGGCGCGCCGGTGCCGGGTAACAGGCAGGGTATTTCATGGGTCTCGCAAAAGCGTCCCATGGGGCCCCAGGAATCCGGGCTCAGTCCGCCGAGCAATGCAAACACCGGGGTATCTCGATAAAGATTCTCCAGTTGTTCCAACCAGCCTTCGCTGGGCCCGGTCAGCGTCCACTGCTCTACCTTCCATTCCCGGAACACGGTGGGAAGCTTGCTGGAGGGTGTGGAGCCGCGATCCAGGCGTCGGCCTTCAAGACGTGTCTGGCGATTCTTTTCCCCGGCAAATGTCTCGATTACCGCCATGACCGCCGCACGTTGTTCCGGCGTGGCCTGTTCGGTGACCACCGTGGCGAAGCGGATGACCTTATCATCCACGCCCGGAGAATTGCCCGCCGAGAGTGTCGCCAGGTAGTCTGCCAGGGACGCCATTTCCTCATCCGTCAGCAGGTAACGTGGCATCAGGGGATCCATGATGCGGCCCGAGGGGGTCACGCCTTCTCGCATGAGTCGGGCAAGGCTGTCTTTATCGTAGGCCGGCCTGGCGGGCTGGGGTGATTCGGCGAAAAGAAACGGTCCCGCGATGGGAGGCACGATGTAAGTCGCCTCAGCACCGCCCATGCCGCTGCGGCCATGGCAGTTTTGGCAGCTGAACTGGGTGCCTAGAATGGGAACGTCGCCGGCCACCAGGGCGGTCACCGGCTCCCCTGAAGGTCGGATACCCTCGCGATACATTTTCTGGCCTTCAAGCCGGCTTTGCTCACTGGCGAATGTCGGCGTAATGCTCACGAGGCCGGTCAGGGCGACGCCGATGATCAAGGCCGTCAGAGCGCGTCCTGCTTCCCTGGCCGGGTTTACATATTTGCGCACAGTCAATCCAGCAACCGTTCCTTGACTTCCCGGGCCAGGTCCCCGCCCCGGGCCAGCCCTTCGATGCGACTCCAACTCGCTTCACCAGGCTTTTTCAGCAACGTGACCGGCTGGTGATTCATCTTGGAGCCGAAGTAACTCTTGAAGCTCTGCAGCACCCGGATAATGTCCCCGCTATCGCCGGTGAGGAAGGTCCAGTTGGGTCCCGCGTGGTACAGCTCCGCATATTCCTTCAATACCCCGGGACGGTCGTACTCGGGGTCGATGGAAATGGACACCAGGTGCAGGGCTTCACCCTCCGGGCCCAGTTCCCGGCGCATCTGGGCAAAAGTCGCGGTCATGACCGGGCAGATCGTGGTGCAGGTGGTAAAGATAAAGTTCAGGGCGATGGGATGCTCCGATTCCAGCAAGCCTGCCAGGTCCACCGCAGAGCCTGTCTGGTCGATAAGTGTCACCTCGGGCACCGGGTACTGCTCCGAGATCACCGAGTAGCGATTGGCCTGCATGGCCGCACGGTGGGCCGCATGCTCATCAGGCTTGGACTCATCGGCCTGGTGAGCGGAGTGGTCCATTGGCATTGCTTCTTCCGCCTGGTGAGCGGAGTGATCATGCGTGGGCTGCGCCCCACCGTCTTGCTGGGCCAG
>JAHEFS010000215.1 GCA_024640045.1 Chromatiales bacterium
GAACTGGGTGGGGTCACCAGCCAGGTGTGGCTGCAAAATGCGGGCCTGATCTGGATACCGTTCATCCTGCTCGCGACCATCGCCGCCGCCTTCGGCCAGAACAACCTGCGTGGTGTGCAGGAAACCTACAGCGAGAAGACCGCGATATTCGGGCGCAAACACGCCTGGGTACTGAGCTGGCTCTACACGGGCACGTTCGGTTCCTTTATCGGATTTGCAGCGGCCTTCCCCTTCCTGCTGACGGTGCTGTTTCCGGATTCCGAAGCGCTCAAGTGGGCGTTTTTCGGGCCGTTGGCTGGCGCGCTGATTCGGCCTCTCGGGGGCTGGCTGTCGGACCGGATTGGCGGTGCCAAAGTCACCTTCTGGAATTTTACCGTCATGTTCCTTGCCGGTATCTGGGCAATCGTCAGTCTGCCGTCACAGACCGGCACCAACGACGTTTCTGGATTCTTCATGGCCTTCATGCTGCTGTTCCTGACAGCGGGCATCGGTAACGGATCGGTGTTCCACGTCGTACCGAACGTGTTCCGGCAGTTGCACGAACGGTCCGTCAAGGGCAAAGACCGGGCCGCGCAGGAGAACGCCATCACGGCTGGAGACGTTGAAGCATCGGTTGCGCTGGGTTTCACGAGTGCAATCGCCGCGCTGGGCTTGTTTTTCATACCGGCGCTCGTCGCAACATCCATCCAGACCACCGGTTCTACGCACTTTGCCATGAGTGTCTTCAGCGTGTTTTACCTGACCTGCGCGTTGGCCACCTGGTGGTGGTACAGGCGCAGTAACGCTGAGGTGAGATGTGACTGACAGGCTGAAGATTGCAGCGAGTCCGGAGCAGAGTGCTTTTGATAACAAAAACGCCAGGAGAACCTAATGGCTAAAGATATTCAAAGTTGGAACCCGGAAGATCCGCAGGAATGGGCCGCAACGGGCAAGTCCATCGCCACCCGAAACCTGTGGATATCGGTCCCCAGCCTGCTGTGCGGCTTCGCCGTATGGCTGTACTGGGGCATTATCACTGTCCAGATGCTGAACCTGGGATTTCCCTATGCGAAATCCGAACTGTTCTCGCTGACGGCGATTGCCGGCCTGGCCGGTGCCACCCTCCGCATCCCGAGCACTTTTTTCATCCGCATTGCCGGCGGCCGCAATACCATTTTCTTCACTACCGCGCTATTGATGATCCCGGCACTCGGCACCGGTATCGCACTGCAGGACCCCGACACGCCTTTCTGGCAATTCCAGTTGCTGGCTCTGCTGTCGGGCTTCGGTGGCGGCAACTTCGCCTCCTCCATGTCGAACATCAGCTTTTTCTATCCCAAGAAACAGCAGGGCCTGGCGCTGGGTCTAAATGCCGGCCTGGGCAACTTCGGCGTCACCACGATGCAGATACTGGTTCCCTTGAGCATGACCTTTGCCATGTTCGGCGGCGATTCGATGACGCTGCAGACCGCCAGCGGAACCCTGATCGGCAAGATTCCGGCGGGTACGGAAACCTGGCTGCAGAACGCGGGTTTCGTCTGGCTGCTGTTCCTGGTGCCGCTGGCCTTTCTGGGTTGGTTTGGCATGAACAATATTCGCGATGAACACGTATCGCCACATATCGGCAATCCCTTCTCGTCGTTTGCGGTCATCAGTTTCATGCTGCTCATAGCGCTGTTTACCGCGGGTAGCGGTTTGTGGCTGATGCTGCCGGAGGATGCCAGCGGGTCCGGCTGGAATGTGCCGAAGGAACTCGTTCTGCTGCTGGTGGTGGTTGCAACCGTCATGTTGCTCAGAATCATCCCGGGTGGTGTAGGCGGCAATCTGAAACGTCAGTACCGAATCTTCAAAAACAAACATACCTGGGTAATGACCGTCATATACACCATGACCTTCGGCTCCTTCATTGGTTACGCTGCGGCTTTTGCCCTGGCGATCAAGGTCGTTTTTGGCTACCAACATATCGAAGTCGATGGCGTGATTACCCACGACCTGGTCAACCCCAACGGTCCCTCAGCATTGATGTATGCCTGGATGGGCGCCTTCATCGGAGCGCTGATTCGTCCGGTGGGCGGCATGATCTCCGACAAAATGGGCGGGGCCAAGGTAACCCAGATCATTTCCGTGATCATGTTCGGCAGCGCGCTGGGCGTGGCTTATTTTCTCAAGCAGGCCTATTCCTCGCCGACCCCGGAGCAATATTTCGTGCCGTTCCTGTTGTTATTCCTGTTGTTGTTTGCTGCTACCGGCATCGGCAACGGGTCCACCTTCCGGACCATTTCCCAGGTATTCGACAAGGAACAGGCTGGGCCTGTGCTGGGCTGGACATCCGCGATTGCCGCCTATGGCGCTTTCTATATCCCGCAAGTGTTCGGTGAACAAATCAAGGCGACGACCCCCGAAAACGCATTGTTCGGTTTCGCCGCTTTCTACGGCGTCTGCATAGTAATCAACTGGTGGTTCTATCTGCGCAAAGGTGCAGAGTTCCACAATCCGTAACTCCCGGAGCAAACCATGAGCCACTTTCTCGACAACCTCACCTATTTCAGCAGAAAGAGGCCGGAAACCTTTTCTGAGGGGCACGGTATTACCACCGGAGAATCCCGCGACTGGGAACGCGCCTACCGTGGCCGCTGGTCGCATGACAAGGTCGTGCGCTCGACCCACGGGGTGAACTGCACCGGGTCCTGCAGCTGGAAGATCTACGTCAAGGGCGGCCTGGTGACCTGGGAAACCCAGCAGACCGATTATCCGCGCACGCGGACGGATCTGCCCAACCACGAACCCCGCGGCTGTTCCAGGGGCGCCAGCTATTCCTGGTATTTGTACAGTTCCGCGCGCCTGAAGTATCCGATGATTCGCAGCCAACTGTTGAAGTCCTGGCGCAGTCTGCGCGAGCAGCATGCCGACCCGGTCGTCGCCTGGCAGCACCTGGTCGAGGACGAATCGGTGACCAGCGCCTACAAGGCCGCACGCGGCCTGGGCGGAATGGTTCGCGGCGAATGGGACGAGGTCAACGA
>JAHEFS010000094.1 GCA_024640045.1 Chromatiales bacterium
CGTAAAGCACAGGTAAAACTGGCCACTTATTACCTGAGCGTGGGGGAGGTAGAGCGGGCCCGCATGATCGCCGCCGAATTCGAACATGAAGCAGCGGGCCAGCTGGAAAAGGTCATTGCTGAACTGGACAAAGCCCAACATCCGGAGTTCTGGGAAATCATCGACCGTGGGCAGAATTTCGACTACCTCCCGCCGAATTTGCATGAACAACTGGTTGTGTTCCAGGAAATGTCATCCAGTATGCAACTGGAAATCAAGGTGTGATCAAGCGTGGCCCTGAGCCCGCGCCACCACCCAGACGTCGACCCTGTCTGCACCTGCCTGTTTGAGTACCTTGCAACATTCGCGCACCGTGCTGCCAGTGGTCATGACATCGTCGACCAGCGCCAGATGGTCGCCGGCCAGAGGTCTCCCGCGCCAGTAAAAGGCGCCTGCCAGGTTACGCCGCCGCGCTTTCGCTTCCAGGCCGGATTGCCGCGGTGTATGGCGGGTACGGCGAAGCTCACTGCCCCGCAGCTTGATGCCGAGGTCATTTCCGAGCAGGCGAGCAATGTCATAGGCCTGGTTAAAGCCCCGATGAAATAGCCGCCAGGGGTGCAGGGGAACCGGCACCAAGGCCGATGGCAAAGAGGCTTTTCGTGACACCAGTTGCTCTGACAAGAGCCTGGACAGCGCTCCCCCGGCCGCGGTGTTTCGTTGAAACTTGTATCGTGTGATTAACTGTCTGGCTGGAAATTCGTACCAAAGGGCCCCGAACACCGCGTTTTGTAACGGTGGGTGCCGTTGGCACGCACCACAGGCCGAGGCTCGCCCGGCTCCCAGGGGTAGCCCGCAGCGAGGGCAGGCCTCCGTGCAGAAGGGCAAACCCGACGTGCATTGAACGCACAAACCGCCCGGCCCTGAAGACAGGCCGCAGACCAGGCAACGGCAGGGTAGAAATGTATCCAGCACCCTGTCGACTTTCTGCCGCCAGCCAGGTTGACAGTCCCTGGTCCGCTCAACATACTTCATACCCTCGTACTCGCTTGAACTTTCTATTGCCTGGAGCAGCATAAGTGACTCAGCCCACTGCGGACATCCGAAATAATTGGACAAAAGAGGAAGTCCTTTCGCTCTTTGGTCTACCCTTCAACGACTTGTTGTTCCAGGCCCAGGCGGTGCATCGTGCTAATTTCGACCCGGTCGAGGTTCAGGCCAGCACCCTGATGAGCATCAAGACAGGAGCCTGCCCCGAAGACTGCAAATATTGCCCGCAAAGTGTCCGGTACGACACGGGACTGGAGCGCGAAGCCGTGGTGGAACTGGAGCCCGTGCTCGAAGCAGCCAGGGCAGCGCGGGAAGGCGGCGCAACGCGCTTTTGCATGGGGGCGGCGTGGCGACGCCCGAAGGACCGTGATCTCGATGCGGTCATCGAGATGGTCAAAGGCGTCCGTGAACTGGGCATGGAAACCTGCCTGACCCTGGGCATGCTCACCGACGCGCAGGCACGGCGCTTGAAGGGTGCCGGGCTCGACTACTATAACCACAATCTCGACACCTCCCCGGAACACTATCCGGAAATCATCAGTACCCGGACTTACGAAGACAGGCTCGAGACTCTGGGTCACGTCCGCGATGCCGGGTTGAAGGTCTGTTGCGGGGGCATCGTCGGGATGGGTGAGACTCGCGCTGACCGTGCCGGCCTGTTGCTGGAACTGGCCAATCTTCCGGAACACCCGCAGAGTGTACCCATCAATAACCTGGTGCAGGTACCGGGCACGCCACTGGCGGGTACGCCGGCGATCGACCCCCTTGAGTTTGTCAGAACCATTGCGGTCGCACGCGTGATGATGCCTGCCTCTGTGGTTCGCCTGTCAGCGGGGCGCACAGAAATGAGCGATGAGCTGCAGGCCTTGTGTTTCCTGGCGGGTGCCAATTCACTCTTTTATGGAGAAAAGCTGTTAACGACCGGTAACCCGGAGGCGGCTCGCGATCGCGAACTCCTGCAACGCCTTGGTTTGCGCATGTCTGCCGTTGCGGGGCCGGCTCTGGTGGAGCCGGTCTGATTCCTTGAACGGTGCCGCCGATAGCCTTGAGCGCTGGCTGGCGTCCGCCGCCCGGCGACGCAGCGCCGCCTTTCTCGAGCGCAAGCGGCACGTGCTACGTCCGTTGGATGCCGTGCGGGTTCATGATGGCGAGCTGGAATTGTTGAACTTCAGCAGTAACGACTACCTGGGTCTGGCCGGGCATCCCGACCTCCGAGCGGCAGCTGCTGAAGCCGCGCATGAATTCGGCTCGGGATCAGGTGCCTCTGCACTGGTGACCGGGTACCGCCCCCAGCACCAACAGCTGGAGGACGGCCTGGCGGAATTTCTCGACCGCGAGGCCGCGCTGCTGTTTTCTTCCGGCTACCTGGCAAACCTGGCCGTGGCCACCAGCCTGGCGGGACGGGGCGATCGTATCGTTCAAGACCGTTTGTGCCACGCTTCTCTGATCGACGCTGCCAGGCTCAGCGGTGCGCGGCTGGCCCGATACCGGCATGCGGACATGGGCAGTCTCGAGCAGCAGTTGGGAGATGCGTCTTCCGGCCATACCCTGATCGTCACTGACGGGGTGTTCTCCATGGACGGAGATATCGCGCCGCTGTCGGAACTGAGCGCTCAGGCGCAGGCTTCAGATGCGTGGCTGGTGGTCGATGACGCTCACGGTATCGGCGTCATTGGCAGCGGCGGTCGCGGACTGGTCGCGGAAGCCGGCCTGAATCAGGCCCGGGTGCCTGTCCTGGTGGGTACTTTGGGTAAAGCCTTCGGCAGCGCGGGCGCATTCGTTGCCGGCAGCCGGGGCCTGGTCGAACACCTCGTGAACGAGGCCCGAAGCTATCTCTTCACCACCGCCATGCCCCCTGCGGTGGCGGCCGCTGGATTGGCAGGTCTGGCCCACGTGCGCGACGATCAGTGGCGCCGCGAGCACCTGGCTGAGCGGGTCTCACAGTTTCGGGAGGGCGCGCAGCAGCGCGGACTGGATTTGATGCCCTCACACACAGCTATTCAGCCGCTGGTTCTCGGTGGCGAGAAGGCGGCGCTGGATCTGGCCGGACGATTGCGCGAGCGAGGTTTCCTGGTGGCGGCAATCCGTCCGCCGACGGTGCCCCCGGGAACAGCACGTTTGCGGGTGACCCTTTCCGCCGCCCACACACACGAGCACGTCGAAAGCCTGCTCGAGGCCATTGAGTCATGCCTGGACGGTCGGTAATCGAAACCCGTGGTAGCGGGCCGGACCTGGTGCTGGTTCATGGCTGGGGTATGCATCGGGGAGTCTGGGGCCAGGCAGCCGAAGACCTGGCAGAGGACTATCGACTGCACCTGGTCGACTTGCCGGGCCATGGTGCCGCCCGCGATGAGCGCCTGGACGATGACTTGAAGGCGCTCGCGGCAGGCATTGTCGAGCAGGTACCGCCTGCGACCTGGCTTGGATGGTCCATGGGTGGGTTGGTCACCCTGCAGGCCATGCTGGATCAACCGGCCAGCATTTCCAAGGCAGTGCTGGTGGCCAGCAACCCGTCGTTCGTCGTTCGGCCCTTCTGGCCCGAGGGCGTACCGGAATCCCTGTTCATCGATTTTGCGTTGCAATTGAAGGATGATTTCGAGGGCACCTTGAATCGCTTCCTGGTACTGGAAACGCTGGGCTCCGACACTGCGCGTGAAAGTCTGCGCGAATTGAAGAAGGATTTACAGGCAGGGCCCATGCCGGATATTCATGCGCTCAAAGCGGGCCTCAGTATCTTGCGTGAAAGTGACTACAGTGGTCACTTGAAGAACCTTCAGACCGATACATTGTGGTTGGCTGGTGGCCGCGACCGGCTGGTGCCACCCGAAGCCATGCAGCGAGCATCCGCTCTTGCGCCGGGCGGCCGTTTTCACCGCATGCCGGGCGCAGGCCACGCGCCTTTCATCGGACACCGGCAGGAATTCGTCACAATCGTCAGGAACTTCCTGGGAGAGATCTCATGCCCGTAAAGCCTTTGCTCCTGGACCGGCAAGCGGTGCGTATGGCGTTCGATCGCGCAGCGGAAACCTACGATGCTCATGCGGTGCTGCAACAGGAGGTTGGGCAACGCTTACTGGAACGGCTGGAATATCAGCGTAATGAGCCAGGCTGGGTACTGGATGTCGGGTGCGGCACCGGTGTAGCTAGCCGGGCGCTACAAGAGGCGTTCCCGCGTTCCGGCGTGATGGCCCTGGACTGGTCCACGGGCATGTTGCAGCGCGTGCGGCACGGAGAGGCCAGGGTTCAGCCTTTTGCGGTATGCGCCGACATGCAGAACTTGCCGTTGGCATCGCGCAGTGTCGACCTGGTTTTTTCAAACCTGGCGGCGCAGTGGAGCCCCGACCCCGAGCAGTTGTTTGCCGAGATCCGACGGGTGATACGCCCGGGTGGGCTCCTGCTGTTTACGAGCTTTGGCCCCGACACGCTACATGAGCTGCGTTCTGCCTGGGCGGCAGTCGATGGCGAGCCGCATGTGAACCCTTTCATCGACCTACACGATCTGGGTGACTTGTTGATGGCGTCTGGCTTTGCCGAGCCGGTCATGGACATGGAAATGTTCACCTTGGAATACCCGGACGTAACATCCGTGATGCGCGATCTGAAGGCCATTGGTGCGCACAACGCGCTGGGTGGCAGGCGTTCGAGCCTGACCGGGAAAGACCGCCTGCGCCGTATGTTGGCGGCCTATGAGGCGTTCAGGCAGGGTGAGCGATACCCGGCCAGCTGGGAAGTGATATATGGCGCGGCCTTTGGCCCGGCCGAAGGTCAACCCACCCGTACTGCGCAGGGCGAGGTGGCTGAGTTCTCGCTGGATGCGTTACGCGCAACGCGAAGGAAGAAGCCACGGTGAAGCGTTTATTCGTAACCGGTACGGACACGGAGATCGGCAAGACCTGGGTCGCTTGCGCGCTGGTTCGCCACCTGACTGACCAGGGGTCGCAGGTCGCGGTGATGAAACCGGTCGCTTCCGGTTGTGAGCGCACGCCGGAGGGGCTGCGAAGTGAAGATGCCCTTGCCTTGATGGCGGTAGCCAACGTGTCGCTGCCCTACGCAGTGGTTAACCCGGTCGCACTGGAGCCCGCCGTTGCTCCGCACATTGCCGCAAGCGAGGCGCAGCTCTCGATCGACGTGGATGCGATTGCAGCCGTTGCCAAAAATATTCACGCTGATTACCTGGTGGTCGAGGGTGTGGGCGGCTGGTGTGTCCCCTTGGGCGAATCAACCATGCTGGCTGACCTGGCCCGCCGGCTGGCGGACGAGGTGTGGCTGGTCGTTGGCCTGCGCCTTGGTTGCCTGAATCACGCCCTGCTCACCGCCAGGGAAATTCAGCGAGAGGGTTTTCCCCTGGTGGGTTGGGTGGCAAATATCCTTGACCCGGATATGCCCCGCCTGCAGGAAAATCTGGCGACCCTGGAGTCCCTGATGCCGGTTCCGTGTCTGGGAAAAGTGCAATTCCAAGTGAAAAACGCAGATTTCCTACACGAATCAAGGTCGATTCAGGGCGCCAGAAACCAGGAAACTACGTAAATTAACAGGTGTCTCACGGCAAACTTAAGTTAGAATGTTTACTGGTGACCGGAATCGATTTGGTATACTGGCCGCTGTGTAAAAAAGGGTAATTCAGATCAGATTTTTGGTATCGATGATGACGCTCCCCCTTGCGTCATTGTCGTGTGGAGGCCGGTGTTCCCCTTGCGCCTGGTCTCTGGGAAAGGGCCGGCTGACCCCTTGCCGGTCCTTTCCACTTTAACGGCCCTCATTGCGAATCATCTGCGCCCGCTCAGGGCAGGTGTGGCCGTGCCAGGTAGTTGTGGCTCTGCATTTCCTCCAGCCTGCTCCAGGTCCGCTGGAACTCGAATTGCAGGCGTTGGCCCTGGTACAGGTTCCTGGGTTGATCTTCAGCCGAAAGCACCAGTTTAACGTTGCGGTCGTAGAACTCATCGACCAGAGCAATGAAACGACGGGCCGCATCGACTGCAGAATCGTCCATGCGCGGAACATCGGAAACCAGCACCGTGTTGAAACCACGGGCGATCTCGATGTAATCGATCGAGCCCCGTGCCTTGCGGCAGAGTTCGGTGAAATCGAACCAGACCACACCCAACCCACGCCGGCGGGCAAGGAAGTTGCGGCCGTTAACCTTGAATCTTCGGCCCAGGTCCTCACCGCCTGAGAAACGCTCGAAGCGCTGTTCCATGCGCTGGCGACTGTCCGGGTCTGCCATGGCCTGGAATACACCCGTTCGCTCCAGAATCCGCAAGCGATGGTCACGATTACCCCCCAGTTCGAGCACCTGGCAATGCCGCTTGATGCGGTCTATGGCGGGTAAAAAACGGGCGCGTTGCAGGCCGTCCCGATACAGGTCGTCTGGCTGTACGTTAGAGGTGGCCACCAGCACGATACCTTCGTTCAGCAGGGCTTCCAACAGCCCGCCCAGGATCATCGCGTCAGCAATATCGGAAACGAAAAATTCATCGAAGCACAACACGTCACAATCCTTGGCCCATTCGCGTGCGATCAGGTTCAGCGGATCGCGCTCCGAGCCGTAGCGGTGCAGTCCTTCGTGCACGCGCGCCATGAAGCGGTGAAAGTGTGCCCGCGTGGCGCGGTGCTGCTTCAGGGTGGCCAGGAACAGATCCATCAACCAGGTTTTGCCACGCCCGACACCGCCCCACAGATACAGACCCTCGACACGCGGTGACGAAGAGCGGCGTAATCGGTCCAATAGCCCGGGCCTGGGTGCTGACTGCAGGGCGTGCCACAGGCGGTCGAGTTCATTGACGACGCGGATCTGCTCGCTGTCTTCGCGAATGGAACCTTGGTCGAGTAGCGCGCGGTAGGTTTCCAGCGGCGTGTGCCGGCCCGGTACTCGCAACGGTGGGTTCACGCGATTTGCTGAGGTCGGGGCTCTGGCAGGTTATCGCGGACGCCGTTCTTCAGCAGGCCGCGAAGGTCCATGAGTCGGCGGTGAAAAAAGTGATCGGCTTGTTCCATGACGACCAGGTCCGGTGCCGGGTCCATGCTGCCCACCCAATCACGCACCGCATCGATGTTGACCAGTTCATCCTCGTCGCCCTGCACGACCAGCCAGGGACAACCGGGGTGTGACAGTTCAGAGAAGCCATAACGTCCAACGGCAGGAGCGATGGAGATCAACTGTCCCAGTTGCAGGTTTTGTGCGGCTTTCAGCGAAATAAAGGCGCCGAATGAAAAGCCGCCCAACCAGAGGTCGTCGTTTGGCCGTGTCCGGCGCACCCACTCCACCACCGCGAATAAATCGTCGGTTTCGCCATAACCGTCATCGAAGGTCCCTTCACTGGCGCCCACGCCGCGAAAATTGAAACGAACCGTGCGCAGTCCCAGTTCGCGCATGGAGCGTTCCAGGATCGTCGCCACTTTGTTGTGCATGGTGCCGCCGTGTTGCGGGTGCGGGTGGCAAATGACGATCGTGGCAGGGCGCGCATCGGCCGCGTCCGGGACGTCACAGACGCACTCGAGTGTGCCGGTCGGGCCCAGCAGGGTAACCTCGCTGCGCTCAGCCGGGAAAGCTTCCGCTTGTTCGGGGACGTGGTTGCCTGTCATCGCAGCAGGTGTCGTCTGGAGAGAGCGGCATGATACCGCAGGTATCCCCGTTCAGGCCAGAATCAGCGGAATGCGGCCAGGTATCGCAATCATTCAGTCTGACGCCCCGACCGGGCGCAAACGGATATCGACAACGACCGGATCATGGTCCGAGGAACGCAGCCACGGTAGTTCCAGGGGTAAGCCGGGCGGGTAGCCGGCATTGATGTTCAGCACCCGTCCGCTACGCACCATCGGCTGCAACTGGCCCGACGCAAACGCGTAGTCCAGCGTCCCCGCCTCACCCGCGAATACGTAGGTGTATTCATGGCGCAGCCCGGTAGAGGCCGTGAGGTCCCTGAACCCCGCTTCAATGATGGCCTGGATCGGGTCTTCCAGGCGGTAGGCATTCATGTCGCCCAGAATCAATGCTCGGCCTCCCGCCAGGTCGTTGGCCAACCTGGAAGCCCAGCTGGTCATGTCCCTGGCGGCTTCGGTACGTGCCGGACTCCAGCAGCCCTGTCCGTCGCGCTTGTTGGCGTTGGGCCCGTTCTCGGGGCAGGAGCCCTTGGATTTCAGGTGGTTGACCACGATCAGCAGAGTCTGTCCGCTGGGCAGGTGCCTGAATACCTGGGCTACGGGTTGCCGACTCAGCCTTTGGAATGGCGCGCTCGCCAGTACCTGGGCAACGCCAACCGGCTGGAAAAGGTCCATGCGGTAGAACAACCCGACCGTGATCTTGTCCGTGCCGATGGGTCCACCCAGGGGGTTGATCGCGGCCCAGTCTGAACCGGTGGCAGCGCGCAGGTCGAGCAAAAAGTCCTGGGCGGCGCTGCCGGAACCGAAACCGTCATTTTCCAACTCCATCACGCCAATGAGCTGTGGTTGCGCAAATTCGATGGTGGCCCGCAGGCGGGCGCGCTGTTCGTTGAATTCCGCGGGGGTTTTTGCTCCACGCTCGGTGGGAAAACCGCCACCGCGGCCGTCGCCATTAAAGTAATTGTGTAGATTGAGCGAGACGATACGAGCCTCGTCTGCCTGTGGCTCGGGGTTTTGGTACTGCGTGACTGGCATGAAGGGCAAAGCGTCGCGCAGCCACAATTGCTGATAACGGCCATCGTGGCCCATCAGCCCGTCGGCTGCCATCACGGTAGCACCGACCGAATAAGCCTGCTCGTCATCTTCGGCAAGGTTGAGGTACAGGGTGTTGCTGCGGTTATGCGCACCTTGTTGACGGGCGTCTTCTCCCGGCCGCGCGACCTCCGTCGGGGCGGCAAGGATACGATTCGCGCTGATCCGAATCTGGCCGCGATCGAGCCGGTACACATCGGTGACCGCCATGGCCTGGCGGAAGCTGACGTTCATGGCTTCGAGTGATTCGCGGTCATCACCACTCAGCGGCAGCCGGCTCTCAGAGATGGGCAGGGGCACACCAGACTCACAAACCCGGATAGCTTCGATGCCGGTCAGTGCGGTGAGCGTGTCGGGGCCTTCACCCAGTTCGGCGACGGTACCTGCGACTACCAGCTGTTCGCCCTGGGCGACGCGTTCGGCAAGCTCGGGACTGTCGATGAAAAGTGCGTTAGAGGTTGCGGGGTCGGCATCGGATGCCCGTTCTTCCAGGAATACACCGGTCAAGGGGTCGACCCAGGTGACGACTCCGCGCACCCTGAGAGCCTGGCCGACGCTCGGCGAGGCGTTGCCTGAACCCTGGACGGCAGCGACCGGCGTGGTTGGCGAGGTACACGCGGCGGCAGGTAAATCGCCGGGGTCGGAAGGTGAACGGCAGCCACCGAGCAACAGTACTGAACAAAAAAACGCCGCGAGGAGCGGCGTCTTTCCGGATAGATTCCTGGCCTGCATTATTGCGCCAGCATGTGATCGACCGCAGCCTTGATGTCCTCGTCGCTGAGATCCATGCGGCCGCCCTTGGCGGGCATTGCATTGAGGCCATTGATGGCGCTGGCGTAAAGCGTATCAGCACCCTTGGCTGCACGCTGGGCCCAGGCGTCGGAACCGGGGATGGGCGCGCCGGCAGCGCCGGTCATATGGCAAGCCTGGCATGCGGCGGCATAAGTAGCCGGGCCATCCGGGATTGCTGCCACCTGGGCGGGTTCCGCGGCTGCAGCCTGTGCGATTTCCTCGCCTGAAGGCATTTCGGTACGTACGGCGCTGACGGGTTCGATCCGTTTTGCCGTCATCGCCAGCTTGCTGGGGTTCTCCAGCGGGTCAACATCTTTGTCGAAGGTGTTGGCAAAAATGATGATGACAATCGTGAAGGCCATGAGGCCCCCGATCACCATGCTGAACCGCTTCATGAACATCTTGTCTTCGTGCTTACCCATGGTCTTCCTCAGTTGTGCTGTCCGGCCGTCTGCTGTTCAGCTTGGCCGGCCCGCGAAAAGGGCGTCAATTATAGCCACTGAAACGCCCGGCAGAAACCCATCCGGATTTACTTGTTGCGCCCAAAACCGCTAAACTACGCGCCCCAAGCGCCCGTGGCTCAGCTGGATACAGTACTGCCCTGTGAAGGTGGGGTCAGGGTTCGACAAAATCGCCGGGAGCGATTTTGCACGAGTCGCGTAGCGACAAGCCCTTTGGGCGAGCCCCAGGGAGGGGGCGAGTGAATCCTGTCGGGCGACAGGATGAGAGATACAATCAGATTTCAGAGCGCCCGTAGCTCAGCTGGATAGAGTACTGCCCTCCGAAGGCAGGGGTCACAGGTTCGAATCCTGTCGGGCGCGCCAAATATCAGAAAGCCACCTTCAGGGTGGCTTTTTGGTATTTGATGTTCTG
>JAHEFS010000095.1 GCA_024640045.1 Chromatiales bacterium
TGGGCCTGGGCAAGTTTTTCCCTGAACATGGCCTGGATCCGCGGGATGTTGTCATTGCTTCGATTTATGTTCTTCTGTACTTCCGGGTCCGCCCTGAGATTCGCCAGCATGGTGTCGCCCCGGACAAAATATTCATCGGCAAAAGCGCCCTCCGAGACGTGCTTGAAGGCTTCTCTCATCCACTTCTTGGCCTGTTCGACATCTCCCAGGGTGGAATAGATGACCGCCAGGTCGTAATACTCACCCTTGTTACCGCGGGCATGTCCGCCGGACGCCAGTACCTGCTCAAGCTCGTCGCGATACTCGATCATCATTTCGAGTCCGCGCTCTTCCTCGCCCGTTTTCATCAATGTGTAAGCGTAACGATGCTTGAAAGGGTACTTGAGGAACAGAGTCTCCGGATCTCCTTCCATGGCCATGACCCGCTCGTAGGTCTGTTTGGCCCGCTCGAAGTCTTCGTTGAATATGTAAGCGAGCCCGAGGTTGATCAAATTGTTTGGCGTGGGCAGCCGTCCGGCGATGACCTGCATGTTGTCCAGGTAGGCCCGATAGTTACGCTGCGATAATGCCTCGGCACCCAACCAGTGCAGCATGTCAATGGAAGGCGCCTGCATGATTTGGTATTTTTTCATCAGCGTCTCTGCCAGACCTGGCGCCAGCCACGCGATGTTCGATACCACGGATTCGGCTTCCGCCCTGAGTGCGCTGCCCGGTATCAGTTCCAGCGAACGCAGAATCATGTCAATGGCTCGCTCGGGCTCGCCAGCGTTCAGGGTGTAAAAGCCCATTTTTATCAGGAAAGCAGGCTGATTCGGGTTGATTTCGAGCACCCTTTGGCCGTCGCGTGTCGCGGCCTGGACTTCGCCCATCGCAGCTTGAATATCTGACCGCACCGCGTAAGCCTGCCATTGTCGAGGATCGAGTTGCAATGCCTGCTCAAGATGGGCCATAGCGGGATCTCGCCACTCGCTCAGCCCGATGAACTCTGATTTCCCAAGATAGAAAAGGTTTTCCGCAATGCAGGTATAGGCCAGGGCAAACTCGGGGTCCAGATCACGCGCCTGTTCGCACGACCGCTTCGCCTCCCTTGATTCTTCCGAAGGCCGGTCAGCCAGGTGGGTACCCAGTTTGCCGGACTGCGCCTTCAGGTAGAGATCATAGGCGCGAAGCTCCGATGTCGGGGCATTGGTGAGTTGCTCGACCTCCTCACTGGTCAGGATGAGTTCCAGGTTTTCCGAAATGGCCGTGGCAATTTCGGACTGGATGGCAAATATGTCATCCAGGCTCCGGTCATAATTTCGCGACCACAGGTGCTTGTCCTCGCCGGCCTCGATTAGCTGCGCGGTGACCCGGACCTGATTGCCGGCACGCTGCACGCTGCCTTCCAGAATATGCGCCACACCAAGTTCGCGCGCGATCTGCGGGATGGCCTTAATCGTGTCCCGGTAGGATTCCACCGAAGTCCGGGAAACCACCTTCAGATCGCGGATCATCGACAATTCGTTGAGAATGGCTTCCATCACGCCATCGGAAAAATACAGGTCCTCGCCATTGGCGCTCATGTTTTTGAACGGCAGGATGGCGATGGATTTGTCCTTGGCTGCGAGCTGCGCGGGCTGGGCCGCGACTGGGCCTTGTTCGGGCGACGAGCTCTCGGACAGGTAAACCTTATCAACCAGGATGTAGCCAACGGCCAACGCCAGTACCACCGCCAGGTAGACATTGACGCCAGCACGACGCGGTGCCTGACCCTCGCCCGACTGCCCGCTGGAACTGCTGGGTTCGATATCGAAAGACCAGGCAAGCACCAACACCACCGGCAGGCCCAGCACCAGCACGGCAATCATCACCTTCAACACCCAGGCCGGTGCCTCGAAAGCCGGCAGAATGATCTCGAGCACCTGCAGGATCAGCCAGGCGGTGACCGCATAGGAAATACCTGTGCGAATCACTTTTCGCCGCAGCAGTTCTTCCCAAAAGCTGTTCTTTTTCAATTTAGATTTGGCCGGGCCCGTGAAACATCGACGAAGAATAGACGGTGGATATGCAAATCACAACCGGCTTTGTAAGCCCTTACCAAGCCTTCGCGGGATAATCGAACAGCTTGGGCGGCGGCCAGGACCAGCCGGCCTCGGCCAGGCGGGCGGCCAGGCTGGGCGTGGCTTCCAGGTCGAACGGGGCGCCGCAGAAACACATGTTGATCACCCGGATCAATTCGGCGGGCCCGCCGGGTCCCGCATCGAGCGACATGGCCGCAGCGTTGGCCGCGTCGCGATCACCCGTGACCGCGTGGGTGATGATGGCTGAAAGCGCCGAGATGGGCTCTTGTGCATTGGCAGCGTCTGCAATTTCGCGGGCTTCGTCGACCCGGCCCAGCGCTGCCAGTGGCAATATCCGCCCTAACTCCCCCCGGTCTGACGACAAACCCTGGGACTCATCCCGTAGCTGTCGCAGCCGCTGTTCTGCATCGCCCGAGCGCAGGTCCACCAATAATTGGGCGCCGCGCAACCACCGGGTTTCACCCGCCAGCGCCCTTGCCCTGGCCACGGTCTCCCTGGCGGCCTCGAGGTTACCCAGCTGGACCTGCAGTACGGCCACCTGTCGATACGACAGCATGAACAAGGGATCGCATTCAATCCGGTGCTGGTAGTGTCGGAGCAGCTGCTCTGGCGGTGCAAAAGGCAAAGCCAGTTCCATCCAGTTGCCGTCGGCACAGCCTTCGCTGCCGAACAGGGACTCCAGCACACCGGGCAAGCGGCTCCAGTCTTCGCTGAAGAAGATGCGGTCGACTTCAACCGTCAAGCGGCGTCGGTCATCGCGGGCGGTTTCAATCGCGGTGTCCTGCAATTCACGCATGGTGCGCAGCGCCGCTTCACGCTCCAGCACCGGGATCTGGGCATCCAGTACCAGGTGGGCGTAGTAGTCTGTTTTCTCGGACCAGGCCTGGGCGAAATCAGGCACGGCAGCAATCGCCTGGTCGTAAAACTCGTTGGCCGCGAGCAATTCGTCGTACATGTCAGACGAACCGTGGGCATCGATCATTTTTTTAAAACCGCGTTGATAGGCGATAAAAGCATCGACATCGCGGACACCGACTTCGCGCATGGCCTTGCGCGAATCCTCATCCAGCACGATATCCATCGCATCCACCACGCGCTGGGCGATTTCGTCCTGGATGGCGAAGACATCTACCATCTGCCGGTCGAAATTCTCTGACCACAGGTGGGCGCCGTCATCAGAGGCGATCAGCTGGGCGGTTACCCGGACCTTATCGCCCTGGCGCCGGACACTGCCTTCGAGCACGGTCGCGGCGCCCAGGGTTTCGCCAATTTCACGCAGGTCGCGATTCTGCCCCTTGAAGGCAAAGGAAGAAGTTCGCCCGATCACGCGCAATCCGCTGACCTGGGCGAGCTGATTGAGGATTTCCTCGGACAGGCCGTCGGCAAAATATTCGTTTTCCGGATCGGCGCTCATATTGACGAAAGGCAGCACGGCGATGGATTTGTCGTCCGGTACCGCAGCCCTGGCCGGTGCTTGCTCGACCGCCTCGGAAGTCACTTCCGGCACAGCGGTTGCCACCGGCGCCTTGATCCGCGATTCCCAGAAAAAATACCCCGCGATCACCACCAGCATGGCGATCGTCAGGATGTTGAGCTTGCGCCCGGTCTGCTGCGTGACCGACTGGCTGCGGTCGATCTCGCTTTCACGTTTCAGCCCTTCCGGCGTCAGTTCGAAAGCCCAGGCAAAACCGAGCACCGGCAGAAAGCCCAGCACCAGCACCAGCACCACGCCCTTGCCGATGGATGACGGCAGTTCGAGCAGGCTGACCAGCACCTCGGTGGCCTGCAGCAATAGCCAACTGGCAACGATGTAGGCCACCGCCACCCGAATGACATTGCGCCGCTTGAGTTCTGTGAACAAGCCCATCAAAAGACCCTGCAAAACCAGCGGCTAAGGTTACCTGAAATTGCGATACAAATTCGGGAGAGGAGAAAAACCTGAACGTCGCCGCTTACCTCGCAATCAAGGCATGTGACCCTGGTCCGGATCAACTTCAACGGCCAGCCTAAGCCCCAGGCTGTTCAAAAGTTTCTCCAGGCTTGCAAGTTCAGGGTTACCTTTTGCAGACAAAGCCCGATACAGGCTTTCCCTGTTCAGCCCGGTATCGCGTGGATGCCTGGCAGCCCGCAACCAAGTGCAGGCATGCAATGAGGGGGATGCGAATGCAGGGCTTGGCATGCATCCAGCCTATGGAGGCCATAACACCTCGAATATGGTCAAATCGTGTTGGATTCAGTCGGCAATTCGCGAAGGGACTCGAGCTGCAGCCCATGCGATTTGCCAGCTCATTAACGATGGGTGCGGTGATGATCGACGCAGGCCCCTATACTTGCCTCGCAGGCCGCAACGAACGCGTAATGAAGATGAACGAAAATTCTCCGAGAACCCTTCCCGAACTAAAGGCCGAGTTGCCTACGGACCGGCTGGCGTGCAGAACCGCAGCCATCCCCGCGGTAAACCCATGAGCCAACCCAACCAACCCAACTGGGTATTTGGCTATGGCTCACTGATCTGGAAACAGGACTTTCCCTTCCTGGAATCCCGGCCTGGCAGAATTCGGGGCTGGGCCCGCAGGTTCTGGCAAGGCTCGCACGACCACCGTGGGCTGGCACACGACCCGGGCCGCGTAGTGACGCTGATCGAAGCACCCGGCGAGGTTTGTGAAGGTTTTGCCTTCCTGGTGGAACCCTCGGTTTTCGAACACCTGGACCATCGTGAAAAGAACGGTTACCAACGGCTGCCGGTGGCTATCGAATTTGCTGCAGAAACGGTTGCCGGCGTCGTCTACCGGGCAGCTGAAGGCAACGCCGCATTCCTGGGCCCGGCCCCCGCGGAAGCCATCGCGGCCCAGATCAACCGCTGCGCCGGTCCCAGCGGACCCAACCGAGAATACGCGATAAGGCTTGCTCAAGCGCTGCGTGAAAACGACTTCGAAGACCCGCACGTGTTCGAAATCGAGGCCCTGCTATTGCAAAAAAACCGATCCAGCTCTCAAGGGGCGAACCCATGAGGCATTGGGAGCTGCTGGGCACCGCGCCCATTCCGGGCACCGATGATTCGATGCACCTGTACAAAGGCAAGGATGATTTTTCGATCAAGCTCAAAGGCGGCTACGAGTTGATGAACACGCGCAAGCACGGCTCGGAGGACGCCCTGGGCCAGCTGCCATGCCAACGCCTGAAAAACACACGCAGCGCGCAGGTGCTGGTGGGCGGCCTCGGCATGGGTTTTACCCTGGCCGCGGTGCTGGCCGAAGTGGGTCCGGAAGCGGTGGTGACCGTCGCCGAATTGGTGCCCGAAGTGGTCGAATGGAATCGCGGACCACTGGGTGAGGCGAGCGGCTACCCGCTGAATGACCCGCGCGTGCGTGTGCACCCGGGTGATGTCGGCCGCCTGCTGCGGGCCAGCCGCAATACTTTCGATGTCATCGCCCTGGACGTGGACAACGGCCCGGCGGGGCTTACGGCGAAGGCCAATGACCGACTCTACTCAATCGATGGCATCAACGCCGCGCAAGAAGCGCTGCGACCGGGCGGTATCCTGGCCTATTGGTCCGCTGCGCCAGACCGAACCTTCAACGAGCGCCTGCGGCGCTGCGGGTTCGACGTGGAAGAAGTCCGGGTATTTGCACATGGCAGCAAGGGCACGCGCCACGTGATCTGGCTGGTCAGCCTCGAGCGATAAGTCAGCCGCCGCTGTCCAGTTCGTTCCAGCGGGTAAATGCGGTTTCCAGTTGCTGCTCCACTTCGCCCAGCTCCTGGGTGACCCGCTGCACCTCATCGAAATCCGTCTTGAAGAATGTCGGGTCTGACATGGCGGCCGCCAGTTCCACCTGCCGTTGCTCCAGCTTTTCGATACGCGCCGGCAGCCCGTCGAGTTCGCGCTGGTCCTTGTAGGAGAGCTTGCGTTTTTTGACCTTGGAAGCCGGCGGCGCCGCGGACTTGGCGCTGTCCTTTGCGGTCTTCTTCTCGGCAGGCTGCATTGCCTGCGCATCAACCAGGCGCCCGCCGCGGGCCTCCCAGTCGCTGTAACCGCCGACGTGTTCACTGATCCCGCCCGCACCATCCAGCACCATCAGGCTGGTGACCACGTGGTCCATGAAATCACGATCATGGCTGACCAGCAGCACCGTGCCCTCGAAGTTCAGCAGGATTTCTTCCAGCAGTTCCAGCGTCTCGATATCCAGATCATTGGTGGGCTCATCCAGCACCAGCAGGTTGGCCGGCTTGCTGAACAACCTGGCCAGCACCGCCCGGTTCAGTTCACCGCCAGACAACGCCTTCACCGGCATGCGCACCCGGTCGGGGCTGAACAGAAAGTCGGACAGGTAGGAAATGGCGTGCCTTTTCCGGCCATTGATCTCGATAAAGTCCTGCCCGCCGCAGACGTTGTCGATCAGGTCTTTCTCGCCATCGAGATGCCCGCGCAACTGGTCGGAGTAAGCCACATCCAGCTTGGTGCCGAGCCTGACTGTGCCCTCGGTGGGGGTCAGTTCGCCCAGCATGATCCGCACCAACGTTGACTTGCCGGCCCCGTTGGCGCCGACTATACCGATGCGATCACCACGACGAATGAGGGTGGAAAAGTCTTTAATTACCGGCCGGCCATCGTAACGGTGACTGACGTGTTCCAGTTCCACCACGATCTTGCCGGATGAGCCTGAACCCTCGACCGCAAATGTCGCCGAACCAGTGCGTTCCCGCCGTTGGCCGCGTTCAGCACGCATCGCTTCCAGCGCCCGCACCCTGCCCTCGTTGCGGGTGCGCCGCGCCTTGATACCCTGGCGAATCCACACCTCTTCCTGGGCCAGCTTCTTGTCGAACAGCTCGTTGGCGCGCTCCTCAGCGGCCAGTTGCTGTTCCTGGTAACGCAGAAATCCCTGGTAGTCGCCCTTCCACAGCGTCAACCGCCCACGGTCCAGCTCGGCTATCTCATTGGCGACGTTCTGCAAAAAACGCCGGTCGTGTGTGATCAGGATCAGCGCGCCGGAGAAATCCCGCAGCTGCTCCTCCAGCCAGACGATGGCCGGAATATCGAGATGGTTGGTGGGCTCATCCAGCAACAACAGGTCCGGATCGCTGACCAGGGCCTGGGCCAGCGCCACGCGCCGCCGCCAGCCGCCGGACAGTTCCGACATCTTCGCATCACCGGGCAATTGCAGTTTCGTAATCGTGGTTTCGACCCGTTGCTGCAGGGCCCAGCCATCGACAGCCTCGAGTTGGTGCTGCACCCGGGCGAGTTCAGTCAGATCGGTAAGGTCGTCTTCCTGCAGCAGGTGGTGATAACGGGCCAGCAGGTGGCCGGTCTCCGCCAGGCCGTCAGCCACCACGTCATAAACCGTTTGCTCGTCCCCTTCCGGCAGTTCTTGCTTCAACCAGGCGATACGCACACCGGGCCGCATCCAGCGCTCACCGGCATCCAGTTCCGCCTCGCCCGCCAAGACTTTAAGCAAAGTGGTCTTGCCGGCGCCATTGCGGCCCAGCAACCCGACCTTGCTGCCCCGGGCGATGCTGAAATCAACACCCTCCAGCAAAGCCAGGGTGCCGTAGTGAAGGCCGGCATTTTCGAGTCGGAGCAAGGGCATGTTTAATGGAAATAACGCGCGGGGGCGGTGGCGCATTCTACGCCAGTGGCAAAAAGGCTGGCCAGCATTACCTGCCCGAGCTCGAACTTACACATCTACTGCGGTTTGCTGCAGTCGTAACTCTCGTCTACCTTGCGGCAGAATTCGGGCGGGCCCAATTCATCCCAAACTTCATACATCCTGACCTCGCGCATCAGTTCGTCGAACTCTGGAAGGCTGCGGGATTCGGCCATGTGGTCGCTCCAGGCCAGATTGAAACGCGGAGTTCTTCCCTGCTCGATCATCAACCGCAAGCCCGTCGCATATTGCCCCACCATGAACAAGTCAGCCGCATCCGCCCCGGTTTTCTCCAGCGGGTGAGCGAGGACATAGGCAGAATAATCTTCCGCTTTCGAGGGGTCCTGCGTAGCGGCCAGAAGTAATTCGACCCGCTCCGGCGGATAGCCGGTGCTCAATAATCCAGGGGCCAACTCACGAACCTCGTCCCACTCCTGCCGCAACATTCGGGTGTAGGTCTGCTGAAGGTACCCAGGGTTACCCAGGCGATTCTGCTCGAGGTAATGCTGCAATGCCGAATCGTAATCACCCAACAAGAGTTCGACCCAAGCCAGGAAACCATTGGCATTGGCATGGTCCGGTTCGAGCTCCACCGCCAAAGCCAGTTCCTTGCGCGCCTGCAGCAGGTAGCCGCCCTCCGACAGATAGATCCCCAACCAATGGTGCGGACGCGGCTCGGACGGGTCCAGTTCAATGGCTTGACGCAGATAGCGAATTGCGCCGACCAAATCGTTCCCGCTACTGGCCAGATAGCCTTTCATCATGTAACCGGCGGCCAGTTGTGGATCGAGTGCGAGGGCCTGCTCGGTCAGCTGGAGCATCTCGGCGTTGAGTTCATTCTCATTGCGGTAATCATCCGGCGCATTCGCCAGGCACTCAGCCAGCTGGATCAGGCCACGGGGAAAGTTTGGCGCATCCGCCAATACTGCACGACTGAGCCCGATCGCTTCGAGCATTGCGTTGTCATTTCGACGCCGCATCAGGAACCGCGCCTTGAGAAATTTCTCGTAGTTCTCCGGGCTGAGATCCTGCGCGGTGGTGAAGCTCTTCTGCTCGCCCAACAGCTGCACCTCCAGCACACCGGCAATGTTCTGTGCGATCTCGTCCTGGATGGCGAAGATGTTGGTCAGCTCGCGATCATAGGCCCCGGACCAGAGGTGGAAACCGTTATCGGCCCGGATCAACTGCGCGGTTATGCGCACCTGGTTGCCGGCCTTGCGCACGCTGCCCTCGAGCACGAAGCTGACCCCCAGTTTGCCGGCGATGTCCGAGATGCTCAGCGGACTGCCCTTGAACACGAACGTAGAAGTGCGCGCGGCGACCTGCAATTCGGGAATGGCCGCCAGCACGTTGAGTATTTCTTCTGAAATACCATCGGAGAAAAATTCGTTTTCCGCATCTGCGCTCATATTGACAAACGGCAGCACGGCGATGGACTTGACGGCATCCTCGACACTGGCTGCAGAGCTGGCAGCCCCGGGTGCAGCCACCGGGTCCGGCGCCTCACCCTGCCCGAGGAAGCGATCACCCAGCAGCAACGCCACGGTAATCACCAGGAAGAGGATGATGAACCGGTCGAGTTTGTGGCCGGGGTGATGGGCCGCGGAAGCACCGGCCGGCCCGGTGTCACGCTTGAGGCCTTCAGGCGTGATCTCGAAAATCCAGGCGAACAGCAAGGCAACCGGCAGGCCGGCAATAACCGCGACGACGAACACCTGCACGACCCAGTTAGGCGCATCGATGAGATCGAGCGCGAAATCGATTCCCTGCAGGAGCACCCAACCCATCAGCACGTAGGCGATGCCCACGCGGAAGACATTGCGTCGTTTCAATTCCGAGAAAAAACTCATGCAGATTCCATTGCGCCGGACTGGGTGAAGAATACAGGACGTGCGGGCTTTATCAAGCAGGTGATTTGAACGAAACAGATCATTGCATCGCGACGCATCAACAGCAGCGCGGCCGTGGAATCGAGGTTCCAGCCCTGGCCGCTGCGCACAGTGGCGATATCAAGGGTAAAGTCAATCAAACCACCGGGCCGCAGCCCCGTTTCAAACCTGACTGGAACGGGTCCAGCTATTCGCAGGCCGCCCAAGCCGTTGTCCTCGTGCGGGTCACCAAAACCAAATTCGCTGGCAGGTCACAACCTGTGTACCATTTGCCTGGCCCAACGGAACGCGAACAATCCATGAAAACAACGGTGTTACTCGTCAATCTCGGCACGCCCGACAGCCCATCGACGGCAGACGTGCGCAGCTACCTGGGACAGTTTCTGAATGACCCGCGCGTGGTCGACCTGCCCTGGCTGGTGAGAAAAATACTGGTCAACCTGATCATCGTGCCCTTTCGGGCGCCCAAGAGCGCCAGGATTTACCAGCAACTTTGGACCGAGGACGGCTCTCCGATCGTGCTCCATGGCCGCAACTTACAGACCGCGCTGCAGGAGAAACTCGGCAGTGACTACAGCGTCGAGCTGGCGATGCGCTATAAAAATCCCTCGATCCCCGACGTCCTGGAACGAATCCGGAAATCCAACCCGGACCGGATCATCGTGCTGCCGCTGTTTCCACAATATGCCTCCGCCAGCACGGGCTCGGCATTGGAAGCGGTGA
Source organism: Chromatiales bacterium (assembly GCA_024640045.1). Taxonomy (GTDB): domain Bacteria; phylum Pseudomonadota; class Gammaproteobacteria; order Xanthomonadales; family SZUA-36; genus WTJD01. The sequence continues at coordinate 10,315 of JAHEFS010000095.1, forward strand.
TGGATGAGGTCAAGCGCTGGTGGGTGATACCCGAGGTCAATTTCA
>JAHEFS010000096.1 GCA_024640045.1 Chromatiales bacterium
CTGGCCGCTAACGGAACTTCACTGACCTTCACATCTTCCAGGAGGCATAGGCAGGTTAATTCAAGACTTCATTCTTCTGTGGGCAGAATCGCTGGATCAGAAAAAACCCAGTCACGTTGTGCCACGGGTGTATGACAGGCGACACATATCTGCATCCCATCGTCGAAGGGCTTCATATCAAGTCCTACCCAGCGTGCCCAACCCCAACCACCAGTTTCTCCGTATTTTTTTGTATTCTTGAACATGAACTCGGCATGAACAAACTCGTTGGGTACTTTAGCTGCCGGCCAGCTCTCCAGATCGGCTTCTTTCCACACAACCTTTCCAATGACCGCCCCGTCAGGCCATGGATTGGTCTCACCGGAGCGCGCTGCCGTCACTGCGACATCATTGCCCAAGATCACACGCAGAGTGTTGTTGTCGGTTCGATGCGAAACGGCAATGGTCGACCAGGCTTGCCAACCCTCCGGATAGGTAATGCCATTGGATTCAGGCGGGGAACCCGAGAATGAACTCATTGGAATTGAAATCAATATGGTGGTCAGCAATAAATGGGGTTTCATCAGTCATTTCCCTCTTCTGGCGCCGGTCCAGTATCTAATTGAACGATTGACTCCGCAAGGTTATATGCCTACAAACAGGGGAGACCCCACCGGAGATGTAGCCTTTTGGCCAAAAGGTGAAGAAGATCTTTGGCCTGACACACTCCCAATCGTTACGGGAATTCGATTTTTCCAGTGACTGTCACTTCTAGACAGCTGGGCATTTTTTAAGCTCACATTAATCTTTCGACCCATAAACTTGATCTACAGACCGGGAGAGCCGGGTGATCGGGCGAGTGCTTTCCAAAGCTCGTCATAAGCCGCCCTCTCGGTGGAAATGGGCTTCAGGAGGGGCGCATGCGCTATCAATGTCATTGGGAACCACAGGGGCTCATGGTCCGACATCGGGGAGCGCTCGATTCTTCCGAAGCGCTCGAGTCGAAACAGTCTTTCTACAGCAACAAGCGCGCGGCATACGCCAAGTACCAGATCATCGATTTTTCACAGGCACGTGCCGGTGAACTGATTGATGCCGATTTCGATACGGCATGCGCCATGGACGTAGGCGCTAGTGCATACATGAGTCATTTTCTGGTTGCCTTCGTGGTCACGAACGTCGATATTTTCACTCAGGCACTCTCTTACATTGAGCGCGTAAAAGCGGGAGGCTGCCATTGGTCGTTCCGCCTATTCACGAATCTCGATGACGCCCGCGCCTGGATCATGTTGGAACTTGGTCACTCTTGATTTGTGCCAAAATTTCCCTCGGACGGCGCGCTCAAACGGATGAACATATTCTCGAAATGGCGCGAAACGATCAGGGTCAGCTTCCGGCCAGAAACGGTAATGAGAGTTTTTACTCTGACCCCAAATATATGACCCCAAATATACAGTTTCTGCTATTGGCCGAAAGCAACCCCAAATGGAGTTGCCCAGATTCTTGAAAACAGGCCGGGGCTCAAACCGGGGTTCAAGACGATTTACGATACGACGCTCTGGATTGGAGGCATGTACGTGTTTCGGGCTTTGGCTGACCTTTCCTGTGAATCCGGAAACAATTGGATCGATGCTTGGGAAGACGACTAGCGCACAATCGCGGCGACTGCCTGCCAATTTTATTGACCCTAAGCGCGCCATTCGGAGCTTGGTGGCGGGCGAGCGGGCAGGGCCGATTAACCTTCAGGGGCTGGGCCTGCCTGTCAGTCGCCGGGACCACCTTCAGTCGTCTAGCGTCAGGTCCATCCGGTACTGGAAACGCTCGGGGTGGTAGAGCACCACCAGGAAGTCCATCAGACGTTCTTCATCATCGATGCGGTTGTAAGAGCGACGGGTCAGGCTGAGTAACGGAGCGCCTTCCTCGACACCGAGGGCTTTCGCCGATTCTTCGTTGGCCGCCACGGCACTCAGGGTTTGCTTGACATGGGTGATTTCGAGCCCATTGTCGCGAAAATAGCGTAGCCGTGGGGTCGTCTGGAAAATATTGGGGTCGGCGGGTTTTTCCACCCCAACCGTCCAACTGGTGTAATAACCGAAACGGAGGCCGTTTCGCTCGCGGACACGTGCAAGGTAGAGTGCGGTCTCGCCGCCCAGCATGCCGAATTCGTCCCTTATGCGCTGGGGCGGTTGCAACAAGTCGCAGTCAAGTACGGATGCTCGGGAATTGAGCGCCATGGACTCGATTTCCTGCAGCATACCAACCAGCGGAGCATGGACCGGAGAAGGCTTGTACCGGTAGATGATGTGCGTGCCCTTGCCGCGACGGCGCTCGACCAGGCCTTCAGCTGCCAATTCGTCCAGGGAGCGTTTTGCGGTAATCCGCGAAATTCCAAACTCGTCGGAAAGCTCTTTTTCCGTGGGCAGGCGCATGCCACGTTGGAAGGTTCCGTCGAGGATGCAGGTTTTCAGCAGACTGTAGAGTTGAAAGTAGAGAGGGGTCGGTGCTTCTTTAACCAGTTGACTGCGTTGCTTTTCGCTGAAAACGGATTTCAGTGCGGTCATGAGCGGCTCCCTCCAAGGATTGACATAATGATATATCAAACACCCTCAAATGCAATACATTTGCTGGCAAGCCATCACCGGGATACCGTTGGTGTGTGAATTGCGTCCAAATGTCACATTAGTATAACATTATCGCAAATATTCAGGCCCGCTGGCGCGGGCTGTTTTCATCGGCGCGTTGGACCATCAGGGCAGGGAGCAGACTCTCGGCGCTCGAGTGTCAGCGCGCTCCATCGGGCGGAGCTGCGGGAACAATCGAATGGTTATAACGGAACTGGCGGTATTGAAGTGGTTGCACATCCTGGCCATGGTTTACTGGCTGGGGGGTGAATGGGGCGTGTTCCAGACTTCCTACTACGTGGTCAACCGCAAACTGCCCATTGACGAACGCAAGCGGCATATGAACACCGCTTACAAGATCGACATCCTCGCGAGGACAGGCATCCTGCTGCTATTCCCGATCGGTTTTCACATGGGCATTTTTTGGGGTGTGCAAACCCTGACGGGTGTCTGGGTAACGGCCAGCTGGGTGTTCTTCACGTTGTGGATCGCGCTGGCGTGGGCCGCGTTTTTCAAGCGAGAAACGGACACGGGTATTCTGCTGACCCGAATCGATGAACAGATTCGTTTCGTTTTTATCCCCCTGATCCTGGTTGCTGCGATCTCGTCGCTGCTGGGCTACGGGCCGTTCGAGGCGGGTCCCATGCAGAAGTGGTTCTCGGCCAAGGTCCTGGTGTTCAGTCTTTTGCTGATGATTGGACTGAAACTGCGCTTTATCATGCGTGAATGGACCATGCTGTTCCGTGTGCTGGCCGAGCAGCCTGGCAACGCGGAGGCCGAAAGCACGCTCGAGCGATCAATCCGCGTGGCCCGGGGGATGGCGTACGTTTACTGGGTGGGCATCGCGACCGTCGGCTTTCTGGGCGCGGTCAAACCTTTCTGAGGAAGCGTCATGACACATAAAACCATTCGTGGTGTAATTCGCTACACCAGTAAAAAGCCAGAACGTCTGGATCAGGAGCGGGGCAGGGAATACTTCACCTTGACGCAGCAAGTCGACGGCGTGGATGTATTGCTGGCCCATTGCGAGATCGACGACGCGCCCAACGTGGTTCGCGACGTCGCGATCGCCATGAATCACGAGGATTCGAGTCCGCTGGACTGCAGCGTCCGCCTGAGCGTTGGCAACCGATTCGAAGGCACCGGCTGGATCCGGTTCGGGGACGGGGTGGCGGAGTGCGAGTCTTTCAACCAGCGCGACGGCCGAATCAGCCAACGTGTGGAAACTGCCGGGCGGGTCCTTTGGCTGCAGTCGCACCCCATCATCGGCGATGCGCTGTTGATGCGGCTGTATGATCTGGAGCAGGGTCCGGGAAAGCAGTTTTTCTCGGATTTGTACCTGACTTCACCCGATCATCGCGGCGCCACCGGTCCGTTGTTGTTCCGGACCGGGTTTGCGTTGGTGTACGTGGGTGAGGAAGATATCACTGTTGCGGCCGGCAGTTTCCGGGCACGGCACTTCCAGGTAACGGACACGGCAGGTAATCTTCCCGAGGAGCATCCGCCTTACGAAGTGTGGTGCACGGCCGATGACGACTACATTTTGCTGCGCGCCGGAGCGGGCGGTTACATGCAGACCCATTACGAACTGACAGAACTCGAGCGGGATTGAGCGGACTTACATGAAAAAACCTTTGCACGGCATCCGGATCCTGGATCTGACCCACATGCTTTCAGGGCCTTACGGCGCCATGATCCTGGCGGACCTGGGCGCGGAGACCATCAAGGTTGAGCCGTTGCAGGGCGAGGGGACCCGGGTATTGCTGGCGAAAGACCCGGCAAACTCCCTTGACGGAATGGGCGCTTACTACATTACGCTCAACCGCAACAAACAAAGCGTGGCTCTGAATCTGAAAAGCGAGGAAGGCCTGGCCGTTTTTTACGACATGGTTCGCCAGGCCGATGTAGTCATCAGCAATTTTGGCGTGGGTGTACCCGAACGACTCGGCGTGGACTATGCCACCCTAAGTGAGATCAACCCGCGCATCATCACCTGTACGGTCACCGGTTTCGGCTCGGATGGGCCAAACCCCAAGCGTCCCGCATTTGACCAGGTGGCGCAGGCCATGGGCGGCGGCATGTCGATTACCGGTACCGATCCGCAACACCCGGTCCGTGCAGGCATCCCCATCGGGGATCTCGGTGGCGGCATGTTCGCCGCCATCGGAATACAGTCGGCCCTGCTGGAACGGGAACGCAGTGGACGCGGGCAGCACGTGGACATTTCCATGCTCGACTGCCAGGTTTCCATGCTCAATTACATGGCCACCATGTATTTCCTGTCTGGCAAGGACCCTTATCCGATCGGCAATTCGCACTTCGTGCATGTGCCTTACAATACCTTCAAGACTGCGGACGGGTTCATTGTCATCGCGGTGATTACGGACAATTTCTGGCACAACCTAAAGGAGGTCATCGACTGCCCCGAGTTCGCCGACCCGAAGTACGATGGGCAGCCGGGGCGTTGGGAAGACCGCGACATGATCAACCGCCGCCTGAACGAAATTCTGAGCGAACATCCTTCTGCCTACTGGCTGGAACGTTTGGAGGCCAAGCGCATTCCATGCGCGCCGGTCAACCGATTCAGCCAGGCCCTTTCAGACGAGCAAGTCGTGCACCGGAACATGGTCGTGGACCTGAAACACCCGAACGGCAACGCGACCCGCGGTCCCGGCAATCCGGTCAAGCTGTCGCGCAGTAACGAGGAAAGTTTCAGCCCGGCGCCCACGGTGGGACAACAGACCGATGAAGTCCTGACGGGCCTGCTCGGTTATGACCTGGCGAAAATATCTGCGCTGCGCGAGCAGGGGGCGGTGGGATGATGGCAGAGCGGGTCATCATCAATGACGTCGGCCCACGCGATGGTCTGCAGAACCAGGCACGCTTGCTGGAACCTGTGGACCGCTTGCGCCTGATTCAGGCCCTGCTGGATGCCGGGCTGCGGCACATCGAGGTGGCGGCCTTCGTTTCGCCCAAGGCGGTCCCGGCCATGGCGGGCGCTGCGGAGATCATGGCCAGCCTGCCGGCTATGAAAGAAGCCTGTTTCACCGCGCTCGTGCCGAATATGAAAGGCTACGAACTTGCCACGGCTGCCGGTGCGCGCAGCGTGTCGATGGTGTTGTACGCCAGTGACGAGATGGCGCAGGCCAACGCGCGGATGACCATGGCGGAAGCCGAAACGGTCACCGGAGCGATTCTGCAAAGGGCTCGGGAAGAGGGGGTGCGCATCAGCGCCTACGTTTCCGTGGCGTTCGAGTGCCCGTTTGCAGGTGAGGTTGCACCCGCGGTGGCCACTGGACTGGCTGGGCGACTGTTGGCGGCCGGGGCTGACGAGGTCACCATTGCTGACACCATCGGCGCGGCCAATCCACTGGAAGTGAGGGCCATGATGGCCGACCTGGTTCAGGAGCACGGCGCGGAGCGGCTGGCCTGTCATTTTCACGATACCCGGGCGATGGGACTGGCCAATGTCTTCGCCGCCTGCGAGTCGGGAATTCGCAAATTCGATGCCTCCATCGGGCGGCTGGGTGGTTGCCCGTTCGCGCCGGGCGCATCGGGTAACGTCGCCACTGAGGACGTGGCCATGCTGCTGCAGCAGATGGGCTTTGAAACGGGCGTTGAGGCGGCCGGGCTCATGCGCGCCGCGGCGCTCGCACAGGAATTGACCGGAAATGCACCGGGGGGAAGGGCCAAAGCCTGGCTGCAACGCCAGCATGAGGCAGCCTGAATATTTTGAACAGTACGATTGAATCGACATTTAACTGGAGAAGACCATGAGTTATCGTCTGGGAGTCGACGTCGGTGGGACGTTTACCGATCTGCTCCTGATCAACGAGGAAACCGGTGAGATGCACACGGCCAAGGTGCCGTCGACGCCGGATGACTCTTCGATCGGGGTGCTCAATGGCGTGGAACGCATCTGCGCAGAATCCTCGGCCGATCCGGCAAAAATCAAGCGCGTGATGCACGGCACCACGGTGGCGACCAACGCGGTGCTGACCGCCGAAGGTGCCCGGGTTGGTCTGGTGACCACCAAGGGTTACAAGCAGACCCTGCAGGTGGCGCGTTCGTTCTGCCCGGGTGGCCTGGGTGGCTGGGTCAGTTATGTGAAAAAGCCCCTTTTGGCTCCACTGGAACTGACCATCGAGGCGGACGAGCGTATGGACGCCCACGGCGCGGTCGTACGGGAACTCGACACCGACGCCCTGCGGCGTGACTTGCAGGCGCTCAAGGACAAAGGCCAGGTCCAGGCCCTGACCATTTGCTTCATTAACGCCTACGTCAACGGTGCGCACGAGGCCCAGGCGGCGGAAATCGCGCGCGAAGTGTTCGATGACGTGCCGATCTCGATTTCCTCGGAAGTGGTGCCGGAGATGCAGGAGTACGAACGGACCGAGACCACGGTGGTGAATTCCTACGTGCGGCCGCAGGTCTCCCGGTACATCCGCAATCTGCAGACCTCACTGGAAGAGCGGTTGGGCGACCAGGTGCAGCTTTCCATCCTGCGTTCGGACGGTGGCCTGGCCTCCTCCCGGGCTGCAGGTGAGTCTCCGGTCAACATGCTGCTCTCCGGCCCCGCCGGCGGCGTGACCGGCGCGGTATTTTTCGCGAGCAGGGCAGGTTACGACAACGTGCTGACCTTCGACATGGGCGGAACATCGACCGACGTGGCGCTGATCCAGAACGCGCAGCCACGGGTCAGGCGTGAAACGCGGGTCGGTGACGTCACCGTGCGGGCTCCCAGCGTCGATGTGCGCACCGTGGGCGCCGGCGGCGGCTCCATCGCCTTCGTGCCCCAGTTAACCCGCGCTTTGCGGGTCGGACCACAATCGGCCGGTGCTGAGCCCGGCCCGGCGGCCTATATGAAGGGTGGCACGGAGCCAACAGTATGTGACGCCAACGTGGTGCTGGGTTACTTGCCCTCGGACGTGCAATTGGGCGGTGCCATGGCCATCGACAAGGCCGCGGCCGAAGCCGCGGTGCAGACCGTGGCCGATGCCATGGAAATTCCGCTGATGGAAGCGGCCGAAGGCATCATCAAGATCGTCAATGAATCCATGTTCGGCGCCTTGCGCCTGGTGTCGGTGGAGCAGGGATTCGATCCGCGTGATTTTGCCCTGGTGGCATTCGGCGGTGCCGGACCCCTGCACGGCAACGCCATGGGCATGCTGACCAACTCCTGGCCGGTGATCGTTCCGCCGGGACCCGGGGTGTTGTGCGCTTACGGTGACGCCACGACCCAGGTTCGCGACGAAGCTTCGCGCACCTATGTCACCAAGGCGGAAGATCTCACGGTGGATCAGTTGCTGTCCGACCTGGAAGAGCTGCGCGAGCGCGCTGCGGCTTCCCTGATCGAAGACGGCATCCCGGTCGCGAGCCACGAGGTGATGTTCCAGGCGGATGTTCGCTACGGCGGACAGGCCTTCGAGATCACCATGGACTTCACCGCCGAAGACATCCGCCGCGAAGGACTGGCGTTGTTGACCGCACGTTTCGACCGGGAGCATGAACAGCTGTTTACTTTCGCGCTGGGCGAGGCGCACGAACTGGTGATGATCCGGGCCATCGTGAAGGCAGCGGCCAAGTCGTTCGCCGAAACTTCCGTCGGCCGGGTGGGCTCCACCCTGGCGGACTGCAAGGTCCACGACACGCGTTTCTACCACGAAGGCCAATGGCATGACGCCGTGATCTACGATCGCAACTTGCTCAGCGAAGGCCTGGTGGTGCCCGGACCCGCCATTGTCATTGAAATGGACTCCACCACGGTGGTGCTGCCGGGCCATGAGGCCACGGTGGATCATTTCGGCAACCTGCTGATCAACCCAGCCTGAAGGGAGTAAAGAACATGACAGCGACAATCAAGCAAACCAACGCTGCCCCCTTCAACCGCGTCGAAGTCGACACGGTGACGGTGGACATTATCGAGAACGCCCTGCGCAACGCGCGCGTGGAAATGGACGCAGTGCTGTTTCGTACTGCGATGAGCCCGGGTATCCGCGAGCAGGGAGACTGTTTCCCGATGATCGCCAACCGGGACGGCAAGATGGTGGTCGGCCAGTTCGGCTCTTTCATTTATGGCTTCATGGAGGCCTACGATGGAGAACTGGAAGAGGGTGACGTGATTCTCACCAACGATCCGTATATGTGTAATGCGGCGGTCTCGCACTTGCCCGACTGGATCGTGCTGGTGCCGATTTTCAAGGATGGCCGCCACATGGCCTGGTCGGCGATGTTTGGACACATGTCCGATAACGGCGGCATGGTGCCGGGTTCGATCCCCATCAAGGCCGAGACCATCTTCCAGGAAGGTATCCGGATACCCCCCACCAAGCTCTACAAGAAAGGCGTATTGCAGGCCGACGTGCTGGAATTGATTCTGCATAACGTACGGACACCGAACTGGAACCGTTTCGACCTGAATGCCCTGGTTGCTGCGTGCAAGACCGCGGCGCGTCGCTGCGCCGAAATGGCGGCCCGCTTTGGGGACGATATTTTTTATTCGACCATGGAAATCATGCTCGAGCGCAATTACATGGCCATGAAGGCCATCATCGAGATGATCGTGCCGGAAGAGCCCCGGGTATTCGAGGACTATGTCTGTGACGACGGTGTCGGCATGGGGCCTTACAAGATTCGCTGCAAGATGTGGCGTGAAGGTTCGAAAGCCATTTTCGATTTCGACGGCACCGATCCGCAGGCGCAGAGCTCGATCAATTTCTACCTCAACGAAGACATGTTCAAGATGTTCTTCGGCTCCTTCACCATCAACCTGGTGGATCCGCAAATCCTGTTCAACGACGGTTTTTACGACCTGGTCGATGTGCGGATTCCCGAGGGCACGCTACTCAAGCCGAAGTATCCCGCAGCGCTTTCCGGGCGCACCCACGCACTGGGCCGTATCTTCGACGTGATGGGCGGCCTGTTGGGGCAAAGTGCCCCGGAACACATGAACGCCGCCGGCTTTTCCGATTCCCCGCACTTGTTCTATGCGGGCTACGACGACAAGGGCGAGTGGTTCCAGTTGTTCCAGATTGGTTTCGGAGGCATTCCCGGTCGACCGGTCGGTGATGGTCCGGACGGGCATTCATTGTGGCCGGGTTTCACCAACGTGCCCAACGAGTTCATCGAGGCCTACTTCCCGCTGCGCATCGAGCAATACGAGACCATTCCGGACTCGGGCGGTGCGGGCCTGCATCGGGGCGGCAACGGCCTGACGGTAGCGTATCGTTTTCTCGCGGAGGGAACGATCTCAGTACACGACGAACGCTGGCTGACGTATCCGTGGGGCGTGCATGGCGGCGAGCCCGGCATGCGCTCCACCAAGCGCCTGGTGCGGACCGATGGCACGGAGCAGTGGCTGCCCGCCAAGGCTGAAGGCATCAAGGTGGCCAAGGGTGACCTGTTGTACTTCAATACCTGGGGCGGCGGTGGCTGGGGTGATCCTTATGCCCGTGAAGCCGAACTGGTGCGCGCAGATGTCGAGCGTTCACTGGTCAGTCGCGAGGGTGCGAAGCGCTACGGGGTGGTGGTTGCCGATGACGGCAGCCTCGACGTCGCTGCGACCGAAGCACTGCGCGCCCGCCTGCGCGAAGAACGCGGAGATGTCGAGTTGTTCCGCTTCGGCGGCACCATCGACGAGATCAAGGCACGTTGCAAGGCGGAAACGCACCTGGATCCGCCGGTCCCGCC
>JAHEFS010000097.1 GCA_024640045.1 Chromatiales bacterium
GTTGTATCTCGAACCGCGCTGGGATTTCTTCCGTGACGATCCGCGGTTCAACGACCTGGTCCGGCCCGAAGGCGTGGAACCGGATCCGTTCATGGAAAGACCGAATAGAGGTGCGCCATGAGTTTCTTCGCCGAACTCAAAAGAAGAAACGTGTTCCGGGTGGCGGCGGCCTGCATCGTGGCGTCGTAGCTGCTGCAGGTGGCCGACATGCTTAAGGCAAGCGCTGCAGGAAGGGATGAGCAGGGTCGGCCAACTGCAGCAATTCGCGCAACTCCGCCGCGATGGCGTTGGCCTTGGCCTCCTGTCCCGAGTCTGCGTAAAGATCGTGCAGCAACACCTGGTTGTGCAACCAGAACCAGGTGGCGCCGGGTTCGAAGATCGTCAGCGGCCGCTGCCGCCGCGTCGACTCAAGTGTCTCTATTGCCGATTCGGTCCGCCCCGCGCCAAGGTAGGCACGTGCCAGCCCGTGCATGGCGAGCTGATCGGCATGGCGGGCAGAAATATTCAGGTAGAAGAGGCTCGGGCTGAACCGGTCGAGCGCCTCCTGGTAGCGGCCTTCGGCGAGGTCTAACCATCCAGTGGCCAGGTTTCTCCAGTCGCGTTCCTGGTAAGGTGGGGTCAACAGCTCGACCGTTCGCGGGTCTTCGATGATCCGGCGCGCCTCCTCGCTGCGCCCCGCCATCGCCATCAACGCTGCAGCCCAGAACCCTTCAGCCTCGCCATCCAGGTAGTTATTGAGTGTTGCCTCGTTGCCGGAATCGAAGTCGGTGACAGCATCCAGCCAACCCGGCTCTCCCCTGAAGCTGGATACTTCGCGCAGACGATCCAGCCTGCCCAGGGCCTGGAACATGGAGCGCACATGGCCAAACAGCGGCGCAAAGGAAACCAGCTCCTCCGGTGGCATACTGCTGACTATTTCCTCCGTCAGGCGGAGCGCTTCCGCGTAATCGCCCTCCACCCAGGCCGCATGCGCCGGAAAAATTTTCAAGCGGACATTGAGCCAGGGGTAATCTGCCAGCGAACCGGCCCGTTGGACGAGGCTATCCGCAGTTGCCGGCTCGCCATTAATGACGGCGAACTGTGCGGCGATATACGGCGGCCACTCGTCGTTGGGAGCGGCTTCCACCTGCCTTATCTTGTATGGATACGCCGCCCGCAACTGGCCCCGCCAGGCCAGCAATTGCCCCAGGTTTCCGTTGGCCCAGGTGTGATCAGGATATAGCCGCGTCAGTAACTCATAGGTTTCGATTTCCCGCTCAACATCACCAAGGTACCGGTAGTAGGTCGCGAGGATGAACAGGCGTTCGCGCTCCGAAGTCTGCTCGGCCAGCGCTACGGCGCGCTCGAGATGTTCGCGGGCGCGCGTGGGTTCATCCCGATCCCTGAGTACGTAGACCAGCAAAAGATGGGCCGAGGCGAAGTCCGGGTCGATACGGATGGCCTGTTCCAGCACCGGCACTGCCCGATTGCGGTCACTACCCCGCATCATCCGTTCGGCCTCGGAATACAGTCTCAACGCTTCGAGCGTAGGCGTGGTGGCCCTGGACAGCATCTCCGCGCTGGCCTCGATGCTGGACAGGCTCTCACCCAACGCGGTCCGTACTTCCTCGGCCAGCTGCCTGACGCTCGACAATATGCCGTCCTCGCTGGTCGATTCCGAACTGAAGCTGGCCAGGGACACGCCATCGGCAGGGTTGATCAGCTGGGTGCTGATCAGGTAGGTACTGCCCAGCTTTTCAATACGCCCACCGACCAAAACCCTTATACCGCCGTCCCTGAGGCTGACTTCACGACCGGTCTGCACGTCAATGGGGGACTCCGGTGGCAGCTTCATCAGGTCGAGGACGGCATTGATCCGCTCCTGCGGCGCCACCTTGACGAACGGGGAATTGGCCAATTCCCGCTGCAGCGCATATTCCACCATGCCGTCGAGCATTTCTTCGCCGGTACGGTTATCGAAGTGCGTGACCAGCACCCAGTCCCACTCACCGATCGAGATGGGCGGATCCTCCGCCTTTTGCCAGGACAAGGCCCAGTATCCGGCGATGAATACCAACGGCAACAACATCAAAGCCCAGCGGAGTCCTTTTTTACCCTGCCCCCGCGAGTCGGCCGGCGCCTTGACCGGCGCACCCGCGTCCCGCTGGCTCAACCATGCGTCCAACTCGGAGCGGTAAGCGTACACCGTGGCCAGCTTGTCGTGCATCAACCGCCGGACCGGCAGACCCTGCTGTTTCTCCCAGCGCCTGACGGTGCGAACATCACGGTTCAGATAGGCGGCGATTCGCTTCCAGCCATCGAGTCGTTCCTCGCCAGTGGGTTCGGTCTCTGCTTTTTCCGCAGGCAGCGGTGACGCGCCTTCCGGCTTAACCTCGAATGCCCAGGCCAGTCCCACCGCTACTGGAAACCCGATCAGGGCCAGCGCCACCACTATGCGCGCGGTCCACTCGGGGAACAACAACGCGGGGAATATTACCGAGGCCGCTTCTATGGCTATCCACGCCGCCACGAAGTAGACCACTGCCACTCGAATAACCTTGCGGCGACGCAGTTCGTTCCAGAATTCTCCCAGGCGGTTGTCGGCCATTGGTATCCGTTGTTGTTGTCGTTGAAACAATCATAGCAGCTGAATCGTCTAACGGCATTGCGTTGTATGAGTAGCAACTGCAACGTTTCACGGAGAGCAAAAACACGGTTAACAGGTCTCTGAACAGGGGGCATAGTGGGACATTTTCCCGATGTCCCACTATGCATATTGCTCATTTTGTTAGAAAAAACCATATTTGGGCTGCACAAGCAAAAACTTCAAAAGACACAGGAGACCGAAAATGAAATTGAGCAAATTCTTCAGCATAACGACAGTCGTTCTGATCACGGCTTCAGTAGCCGGTAACGCAATTGCCGGTAAAGGCGGCAACAAAGACAAGGGCGGCGACGATTCCGGCGGCTTCATCGACGCGACATTCATCGTCGACAGTTCTGCTCCTTCAATCCCACCTGTCGCCTCCAACAGCGCAGACAGCAAAGGTCAGCTCGTCTTTTACGCGGGCGATAACACGGTTGCAGCGGACGGTATGGACCTGTCGCTGTTCGAGGGCAGCTATGATAATGGCACTCCTTGCTCCAATGGCTTCCTGGACGGAATCATCGTTATCTACCCGCAGTCCAGTCGCAATCCGGGTAGCGCCGAACTGATTCTCTGGTATTCGGACGACCTCGAATCGGGAGACGAAGTGACGCACCTGCTGACCATGCAGGGAACCTTTGATGAGCCGGCCAACTGGCCACCCTCCGAGGAAGATCCCCAAACAACTATCACGCTGAACTACTGGGAGTTCGCTGCCGAGAACCGCAAGGCCCAGCGCCAGGACTGTTCAGGTTCGTCCGACTTTCCGGCTGGCCCCTGGACCGTCACCGTTACGCGGGTAGTCCCCTGAACGGGGCCCCGGAACGGTCAACGAGAGTGATGCCCGGGCAGTCGTCCCGGGTAGCGTAAACAACTATCAACAGCCCGGGCTTCAATTAAGCCCCGCAACAAGAATCGAGGAGACGGACATGTCACTGAATCAATGGCGAATCAACGGGGGGCTGGGGCGGACAGTCCTTGCCTGGCTGGCAGCAAGCGTGCTGGTCTTCAGCCAGGCAAGGGCAGAAGCTCCCGGTGACGACGACAGAGATATACTCTGGTCGGCGGCTGACCAGGCACTGGTGCTGTACCGAGGTTCTGAACCCGGTAAGTTAAAGGTCTGCCCCAGGGTACAGGGCCTGGTCCACCAGCCGTTTTGCCGAACCTTCGACGCCGCGGTGCTGAGCGCCTGCGGAATGCGTGAAGAACTGCAACTGGTGCTGGCCAACGGCGATGTCCACCGGGTGAACAATGCCTTGCTTGACGCCCGGGGCAGCATGGAGCCCGTTTACAGGCCCGATCAACCGCTGGAACTGGTCGAAGCCTGGATGCCGGAGGAAATCTGCCATCCCGGCAAGGGCCTGAACGACGTGCTGGCCGTCGCTGCCAGCGGCGACTTGTTGCATTTCGATGGACAGAACTGGCTGCAGATAGCCAAGTATCACAAAAAGTAGGGAGGCCCATGACGCCAGATTTATTTAGTCGTGGGTGTCACCGTTATTTGCACTTTTTTGCGGAATTCCGCTGTTCCTTTTTTTGGGCTAAGCAACTCTCAGCTTGTCGCGGTTCAAATAAATTTCCGGGCGATGAAGGCAAAAACAGTGAATTCAATTGGTTTCTCAGGGCGCTGGAATTGTTGTTGAAGATCGATAGAAAAAACTGACTTTTCTCCAAACGGTGGCAGGGATAAAAAAATCCTATAATCAGGAGACACCCAATGGGAGAAGCCAATGACCATTACGCTATTACAACTGTGGATGCCAATCCTCCTTGGTACGTTCCTGGCATGGATCGCGAGCGCGCTTATTCATGTCGTAGCCAAGTATCACAACTCCGATTATCAGCCACTATCGAATGAGGATGAAGTCATGGCGGCCGTTAGAAACGGTTCACCAAAACTCGGTATCCATTCGCTTCCTTACTGCGCTGAAATGTCCGACATGAACAAGCCGGAGGTCCAGGAAAAATTCAACAAAGGGCCTGTCGCTTTACTTGCTGTGTTTCCAAACGGCCTGCCGAACATGGGCAAGCTGATGCCGCAACAGATCAGTTTTTTCCTGGTAGGCTGCATATTGATTGCATACTGCGCCACCCAGGTGCTCACAGCGGGTGCGGATTACCTTACCGTATTTCGATTTGTCTCCACCGTCGGCTTCCTGGCTTTTGGCTGGGCCATGATCCCGATGAGTATCTGGTATGGACACACCTGGTCCAGCACCGCGAAATACCTGGTGGATGCATTGATTTATGGTCTGGTGGTCGCCGGATCATTCGCGTGGTTGTGGCCCGCCTGACGAGAAAGGCCAGCCGCCTGTCAGAAAATCCTTCCCGCGCGCGCGCGTCATTCTCCCTTTTCATCGGGGAGAATGGTGTGGGGCGCCGGCCTACAAAGCCAGTTCCAGGACCATGTCTAGCAACTCTTCCCTGGAAATCACGTTGTCGTGGTTCGCATCGAAGTGCTTGAATATGTCGCTGCTAAAATTAAAACCCTTTTTATGCAACAGGCACTCCGCCAGAGATATGAACTCGCCCCTGGAAATTACGCCGTCCTTGTTATCGTCAAAGACTTCAAATAACTCGGCGACCATTTCTTCAGTATTCATACCTTAGAGTGTAGCGCAAAAATTTACTATTTAATGCCCGTTTGTTAGGCCAGGGCTACTCTCCAAGCGTTTCCGGGATCCATTTTTCCATTACCTTGAGCGCGTTGTGGTAATCATCCACGTCACCGCGTAGTTCAAGACTGATAATCCTGTAGTCATCACCACCAAAGGTACAGAATGATCTTATCCTGAGTTCGGGAGGAGGATTGCGTATATCGTAGCGGTTCTGTCTGCGCCGCCACTTCAGGTCCAGCTTGGCGTACTGTTCTTCATTCAGCGGGAAATCAACCCAGAATGAGGTCATTCTTGGACTATCCATAATTCATTCACCCAGTCTGTTTAAACCAATAAATTGGATTTTTACAAATGTCGATGGCAAAGGATACACAACGCCAGCCATCGTGTATTGATGCACGTCAGGTATTGGCGGGTGGGGAGTGAATAGGGCCGAAGAAACGGGTCAGGACACCGGTGACTCTACATTACTGAAATTCAGCTCAGTTGTGGGTGTCCCCGCTTTTGTGGGTGCCCCCGCTTTTATTCGCCGCTTTTATTCGCTTTTCCCGACCCTAGTCACAAACGAAGTCATTCGCGCCTGCTGCCCGGCAACGATCCGGCCACCCACGCACCTCGTAGAGTTCTAAAAATCCGTTATCCCTGAGCACTTGTTTGAACCGTGGCGATTGCCGCATCGTGACGAAGGGGGCGTCCGGACTCCACATCGTTTTGATGTTTGTCGGATCTTCTGCCAACACCTGGTCGAGACCAGCGAACGCTTCGTCGAGGTCGCCAACCAGCGCCATGCAATAGACATAAAATTCTTTATTGAAGGATCTTTTTTGTGCTCGCTCTTCCGCCGCTTTCCTCCGGACTTCCGGATAGAGTGACGCATCGCGGTGTGCTTCGATGCAGAGCCTGGCGAAAGACTCCTCGCTGAGAAGGGGGTAGGCCAGGCGTTCGATCACGCCCCATTCTCCCGTCCTGACCAGGCTGCGCAACGGGTGTCCCCAGGCGAGCGTGAGGCCCAGTTCCAGGGCCTTGTTCATGTGGCGGATGGCCAGTGCGTCATCGCCCTGGATGGTCGCGATCATGCTGTAAACATTGTTGATGATTGGCGCCGCAGGATCCAGCCGGTATGCCTTGTCGATTTCCGCCAATGCGGCCTGCAGGTAGCCGGTTTCGTTGAGGGACTCAGCGTACCACTGGCGTACACCGGCATTTTTGGGCTCGGATTCAAGCGCGGCTTCGAACTCAATCAGGGCATCCTGCCAGCGCCGGTTGAATGCGGCGTAATGTGCCCGGATGGCCCGTGCTTCGGCCAGGCTGGGATCCAGCATAAGCGCCTGGTTGGCCTGCTCGACGGCCTTCGTTAATGATTCTTTGGCATTGGCATCGGACCACGCCGGCAACACGGTCCAGGCAGCCGCCAGCGCCTCGTAGGCCTTGGCGAAATTCGGGTCCAGCTTCACCGCCTGCTCGAGCAAGCCGATGGCGCCGCGAATATTCTCTTCCATGCGCTTGCGCCACAGGTAACGTCCCTGCAAGTAGAGCTCATAGGCTTCCGGGTTGTCCGTGGGGCGTTGCAGGCGCTCCATGGCCGAGGCCTCGTCGACGTTCAGCGCGACTTTCAGGGCCGCGACAATGCTGTCCGAAATCTCTTCCTGGATATCGAAGATGTCGACCAGTTCGCGCTCGTAGGTATCCGACCAGAGGTGCCGGTCCGAATTGGCATCGATCAGCTGCGCGGTGATCCGCACCCGGTTGCCGGCTTTGCGAACACTGCCTTCGAGGATGTGGTTGACCCCCAGTTCGCTGGCAACCTGCGACAGCGGCAGGTCTTTGCCCTTGTAGGCGAAAGACGATGTCCGCGACGCAACTTCCAGCGTGCTGACACGCACCAGCACGTTCAGCAATTCCTCGGCAATGCCGTCCGAGAAGTACTCGTTTTCGGCATCCGCGCTCATGTTGACGAACGGCAGCACGGCGATGGACTTCTGGCCTGTTTCGACCCCTGCGGGAGTGGCCGGCTCTGCTGGCACTGTTTCTCCGGTGGTTGTGGAACCGGCCAATGTGGGTGGTGCCGTGTCAGCGAACCAGATTCGCTCGACACCCATCACCACGATGACCACGATAAGACCGACGATGATCATGCGGTCCAGGCGTTTACCGGTCTGCGGGGTAATCGACTCGTCGCGGACAACATCTTTGTCACGCTTGACGCCTTCGGGTGTCAATTCAAAGGCCCAGGCAAAAAGCAAGGCCAGCGGGAAGCCGACCAGCAAGGCGGCGACGACCAGTTTACCGGTAAGCTCCGGTAATCCGAGCAAATCTATCAGTACATCGGTGAGCTGTAGCAACAGCCACGCCGTTATCAGGTAGGCGACCCCCACCTTGAAAACATTACGTCGCTTGAGTTCTTTAAAAAATGACAAGTGCGGGCTTCTTCTCGTCCAGGATTGGTGACAAGCCTACCCTGTTAACCGCAATAAGCCAAAATAATTGTAATAGAGGGGCCACCCATTAACGTTGCAGAAGCAACCCCCTCCGCTGGTCGCGGTTGCCAAACGGCTATTGGGGCTCGGCCGCAGTGGGCTGCTTGCTCCTGCATTTCAACTCCGTGTAATTTGGATCAGTCTGCATTCCCATCCATTTCTGGCATTTGTAAGCTTTTTTCTCAGCGTCTTTCCTGAAGCTCCGAATCGATCTTCGTGATCAGCTCACTCATATATGCACTGATACGCGGCAGACCTCTTTTTGAAAAACTGATGTGAACCTGCCTGGCGGTCAACAGGCCAATAAGCTCCTCTGTTGGCTTAATGGCGCTTTCACCCCCATGACCAGCTTCATTGAAACCCAGGCGATTGGCATATGCAGCGCCTGCCAGCCCCAACCTGGCAAGCGCAGGTGACAGCACATACTCGACAAAATCCCTGCCGATTTCCTCATCCTCCTGCACGTCCTGAACGACTGCCGGGAAGCCAATCAGCGCTTTCCTGATCCCGGGATTTGTGATGATGCCAAGGTTTCCGGATGCACTTAGCGACTCCAGCGTACTGATCGAGACATCTGAAGTCCGCCAGCTCACGACAGAACCCAGTAATTCATTTGAGACAATTACGCTGTCGCTACCGGCAGATTGCAACAGCCCGACAAGCGTATCGACATTATCGCCGTGTTGTTGCACGGATTGGATGATTTCCCCGAGAGCAGAGCGGCTTGCGATGAGTTCATCCCGCAATGATTCAAGATGCGAACCCTCTTCTCTGCGCTGAATTTGTTCGTCCCACCAGGCATCCAACGCAAAGGCGATAAGAATGCTCAGCACGATCAGGGTCATTTCCAGAAAGAGAATACCCCATCGGCCTGCCCACCTATGCGTCATTTCTGCCATTGTTCGTCCCGCCAAAACCAGTGGGGAAGGATACTACAAATTGCTTTGAGTGCTGCTTTGCCGATCGCCGCAAGCATTGACTGAAAGGCAAAGCGTTAATCCATCATTAAATACACGCCATGAGGCAGCAACAGAACGTCGAAACAAAAAACCGGGACCCGGTCTCCGGGGCCGCCCTGGCGCACCGCCCGGCCCCGCTCAACTAAGCGGTATTGCCTCCATCAATGGGTATGGCTGCACCGTTGATCTGAGCTGCCGCATCGGACGCCAGGTACAGCACCAGCGCCGCAACTTCCGACGCGCTGGTGACCCTGCCGGTCGGGCTCATCTCAGCGGCCTGCCTCAGCGCCTCATCCGCATCCAGCCCGCGCGCAACGCCTTCTTCATACAACATCGGTGTTTCGACATCTCCCGGGCAGACCGCGTTAATACGTATTCCCTCGTGGGCATGATCCAGGGCCATCGCCTTCGTCATCATCACGACCCCGCCCTTGCTGGCGCAATAGGCCACGGCATCTTTCCCGCCGGCCAACCCCCAGTCGGATGCGATATTCAGGATGACACCACGGGTTTCGCGAAGATGCGGTATGGCCTCACGGGACAGATAGAATACCGCGCTCAGGTTGACGGCAATGGTGGATGTCCAGATTTCATCGTTGGTGTTTTCCGCGTTTGCCGGAAAATAGATTCCTGCGTTGTTGACCAGCAGATCCAAGCGGCCCAGCTTTTGAATACAGTGCCCGGTCAGTTCGGTGCAGGCTTCTGCGGATCCGATATCCCCGATCCAGGTTTCAATATTCGGGCTGTATTCCCGCAATTCTTCTGTCCGTCCGGCGTCACGGCCGGCCGCCATAATGCGGTAGCCATGGTCTGCCAGGGTGCAGGCCACGGCAGTACCGATTCCAGAACTGGCTCCGCTTACCAATGCCACTTTTTTATTCATGTCTACAAAATAGGTGCGGCGGAGTGCGGTGTCAAAGCAAACCGGCAGGTATTGTCTTCAGAAACACCAGTCTACCGGCGACGTATCGCGGACAACACGCGTGTAGATCCGAGATGTACCTCGCTCCAGGCCTCTTTCCACCACGCTTTGAGATCGTCGAGGATCAGGTACAGGGCTGGAATCAGGACCAGCGTGATCAACGTGGCGAAGAGAATACCAAATGCCAGCGAAGCTGCCATCGGAACCACCAGCTGGGCCTGCGTGCTGGTCTCGAAAATGGTAATCGGCGCCAGCCCGAGGAAGGTCGTCAGCGATGTCAGCAGGATGGGCCTGAACCGGTAGCGGGCCGCATCGATCACCGCTTTATTCAATGGTATGCCCTCGGCCCTCTCCTTGTTGATGTAGTCCACCAGGATCAGGCTGTCATTCACCACCACGCCGGACAATGCGATGATGCCAAAATAGCTGAACATCGAAACCGGTATGCCAAGAATCCAATGACCCGCCAACGCACCGATGGTGCCAAAAGGAATGACTGACATGATGATCAGGGGCTGCGCGTAGGAACGCAGCGGGATCGCCATTAGTGCAAAAATCAGGAACAGTGACAGGGCAGCACCGCCCATCAACTGGCCCTGGACCTCCCTGGCCGCCTGGCTTGAACCGCTGAG
>JAHEFS010000098.1 GCA_024640045.1 Chromatiales bacterium
GATGGGATCGCAGTTTCCATGTTTTTGTTGATCTGCCGGAAGACTACGCCACCTCGACCAGCCGGTATCCCGTCATCTACCTGCTCGACGGCGGCAACACGTTTCCCCTGCTGGCCGCCCAGCACCACTTCCTTAGATTCGGTGAAGAAGTCCCGGCCGCCATCCTGGTCGGCCTGTCCTATGGCGCCGATACGTTTCGCCAGGGCAACATGCGCCTGACCGACTACACGGCCCCATCTGAAAAAGTGGAGTTCTGGGGTGGCGCTGAGCGTTTCCGGGACGTGCTTGAACGAGAGCTCATGCCCATGATCGAACAGTCCTACCGGGCCGATCCGAGCCAACGCATCCTGTTCGGACACTCAGCCGGCGCACAATTTGTGTTGGTTTGCGCCCTGACCCAACCCGACCTGTTTTCAGGCTATATCGCTATTAATCCTGCGCTGACCTACAACCTTCCATTTTTTCTGCAATGGCAGGGCGTTGGGGCCATGCCCGCACCATCGGCGCGGTTATTCGTCGGAATGAGTGAGTACGAGCGACCCGAATTGCGGGCCGCCACAGAGCGATGGCGCGATACCTGGCAGGCGCGGCCAGAACGGCCCTGGACGCTGGACTTCCGCATCATTGCCGGCCAGAGCCACCTGTCGGTGGTGCCGGATGGTTATACCCAGGGCTTGCAGTGGCTGCTGCCTGAAGCTATTGAAACCGACTGAGCTTAGAAAGGGTTGCTCGGAAATTCCAGGACCCTTGCTGGTGGCCAGTCGAGCTGAGCCTCCTGCAATCGAGCCTTGAAATTCGGGGTCTGATCAATGTCCCAAATCGCGCCACACAGACAGTGCAGCACGGCGCTGGCCAGGATGATGTTACCGCCGGGCCGCGCGTCCATGCGGGCGGCCAGTTCATTGGCCTGATCGGCCTGGCCCAGGGCAGCGAACATCGTCAGGCGCGAAGAGGGGTCGGTGCTTCCGCTATTCAACCATCTTTTAGCGGCCGCATCCGCCTCGTCCATGCGACCGGCAGCCGCCAGGGTTTCTGCCAGCGTTGAGCCGCGGGTGTGACTGTCGATATCGATCAGGCGCGCCTCTTCAACCGCCTCATCCCAGCGCTTGAGCGCCAGTAAAGACCAAACGCGGCGGCGGCTCAGGCTCTCAGATTGGCCCAACTGGGTGATCGCCTCGTCCACCGCGGCCAGGGACTCCTCGATGCGGCCTGTCAGCATCAATGCTTCGTTCCAGCGTCGAATCGCCGTGACGGAACTCATGTTACCCGTGCATTCCCGGTACTTCTCTTGCCGCTTGAAGCTCTCCTGCTCCAGACCAAAAGGTCCCAGCGTTTCAGCCCAGTTGGGTCCGGCACAGGCCTGCACGGCGAGCGAACGCTCCAACAGTGTCCGGATGCTGCTCCAGTCGTTGGAAAAAATCGCCCGTGTGAAACTGCTGTTGGCGCTCTGCACTGGCGTTTTCGCATGCTCCGCTGCGGCACGAAGCATCCGGTCGTTTTCGAGCTGGGCTTCCTCTAATTCTTCCAGAGTGCTGGTTTCAGCAATCAGGATGTGTTGATGGAGGTCTGTCTGCCAATACCAGGCGTCACCGAACCCCGGATATAGCCGGGTGGCCTCCGCAAACAGTTCATTCGCCGCGCGCAGGCTCGCCACAATATCGGGTTTTTCATGGGCATCGAGAAAGACTTTCCAGGCTCTTTGATAAGCGATGAAAGCATCGACATCGGGCACGCCCACGCGGCGCATCAATTCGCGCCGCTCTTCGTCCATCACCACGTCCAGGTTGGCCGCAACGTTTTCCGAGATTTCATCCTGCACGGCAAACACATCATCCATGGTGCGGTCGTATGCCTGGGACCAGAGGTGGGAACCATCACTGGCGCGGATAAGCTGCGCCGTTATGCGAACCTGCTCGCCGGAACGACGCACGCTGCCCTCCAGGATGTGGGCCACGTTGAGCGCTGCGGCAATATCGCGCAAATCCTCATTGCGACCCTTGTACTGGAAAGACGAGGTACGCCCGGCGACCCGCAATTCGGGCAACTGGGCCAGCCGGTTGAGCAATTCCTCAGCCAGACCGTCGGCGAAATACTCATTCTCCGGGTCGTCGCTCATATTGACGAAGGGCAGCACAGCAATCGAGCGGTCGCTGGCAGGAGTGCCCACCGACGCCTGGCCTTGCGATACAGGATCAGCATCAGGCTGGGCCGCGGGTTGCTCCGTCGCAGCCGGCTGGCTCTGGAGTGGCTGGTCCCCGGGTGTCACAAAATAGTGTCGGTCAGCCAGCACTACGACCACGGCAGCCAGCACCATGGCCATGGTGGCGTAGTTCAGGCGCTTTGCCGTGTGATGGGAAATGGACTGATTGCGATCCACCTCGGACTCACGCTTGAGTCCCTCGGGCGTCAACTCAAATGCCCATGAAAAAAACAGGACCGCTGGAAAACCGATCACCAGGGCGACAATCAGCATTTTCATGATCCAGCCGGGCGCACCAAAGCTGTCTGCGGCCAGCTGCACCACCTGTGCCACCAGCCACCCGGCCACGAGGTAAGCCATACCCACGCGGAATACGTTGCGGCGCTGGAGCTCAGTAAAGAGATTCATGGGCTGGGATTATTACATAGACCGCCCCCAACGGGGCGGCCTGATTAATCGCCTGACCCGGGGCACCCGGTGCCCCGAAACGGTACCATCAAAGGCTAGCCGCAACCGCCGCTGGTCGGCGCCCGCTTCAATTCCAGCTTGACCTTGGGTTCGAACTCCAGGTTCACGTAAGGGTTCGGCTGGGCCGCCGGGTGCCTCGATCCGGTGGCAGCGTCGAAGCGCCAGGCCAGCTGCTCACCCGTGGCTTGTGGAATGGCATTTTCCCGGCGAAATCGCTCATTGGCCCAGACATCCAGCCAGTGATTAACGCCACCATCGAGGATGTAAATATTGGGGACGCTTTCAGCCTTGAGCGTTTTCCAGGCTTCAGTCGCCAACCCCTCCCCGTTACTCATCACAACGAACACCGTGTTGGCCGGTTCGAAGTGCAGTTCTGTGGCACTGGTCAGCACCTCATCCATGGGTAAGCGCATGGCATCCTGGATATGAAACTGGTTGAAATCCCGCTCAGCGCGCACATCCAGCATCCTGGCTTTGATCTGGGCGTCTCCAATCAGGCCCAGCAATTCCGCCGGGCTGATATAGATGGATCGGTCATCGAGCAATGCCTGTTGTTCCTTCGCAATCGCTTCCCAGCGGTCCAGGTTATCGGGCTGGCCACGCCATGCCGTCACCGCTGCCAACACCAGCAGAGTGGCGGCCGCAGGCGCCGCCCATCCCGGCATCCTGGCCACTTCGCGAACGTTAACCCTGGCTTCGACCCGTTCGGCCACCAGGAACAGGCACAGAGCGACGGCCACAACAGCGACCACAACCGTTCCATAACTGACACCGAGCCAGTCCGGCAAGGTGAAACGACCCATGTAGGAGCTCTCGAAGAAGACGCCGAAACTGTCGACGGTCTCCCCGAACAGGTAGATACCAAGGAGAACGCCGCCCACGAAAAAGAAGGCATCGACCTTGCCGGTGGCCGCGCCGACCAACGAGGTGCCCGGACAGAATCCACCGATGATGAATCCCACGCCCATGATCAGTCCGCCCACGATACCCGGCCACAGGTAGGTTGGCGGCACCCAGACCAGGTTGTAGTCCAGCAGCCCGGCAGACGAGGCCAGGAACACCAGGGTCATCGCCACGATGATCGCCGTGAACATGACCTTGAATACCCGCATGTCCCTGAAATAGAACTGTGCGGCGAGGAGTTTCGAGTTACCGAAACCAGCAGATTCCAGCACCATGCCGAAGGCGACGCCCACCAGGGCGTAAATCACGTAGGAACCCCAGTGACCCAGCAGTTCCGCAAGGGGTAAGGGAAATGTAGCCATGATCGTCTCCTAGTTCCAGGTCTTGCGCAGGAAATACGCAAATGCGTAAGCCCCGGCGAACACGGCAAACATGAAGGCCCAACTGCCGACTGAGAGCACCGCCCCGCCCGACAATGCCTGACCGGAGGTACATCCCCTGGCAAGCCGGGCTCCATAGCCCATCAAGCCGCCACCAATGAAGGCCAGCACCCAGCGCATGCCGGTTCCGAGCTGCGGGCCCTTGTTGGTCTCAAACTTCAGCCTGCGCCCAAGCCACCCCGAGAGGAAACCCCCGAAAATGGTTCCCACGGTGAGAAACACAATCCAGCTGTCCAGCGGGTTGGAGTCACCGCCGGCCATCTTCAGCAGGTAAGGGACCTGGTCGATGTGTTCAGGCCAAAAGGAATCCTGGAAGAACACCAGCAAGCGATTGAGGCCGCCAGAGGCGCCGAGTCCGCTGCCGGTGATGAAAAACGCCAGGAACAGTACGATGCCCAGTAACGTGCCCGCCAGGTAAGGATTCAGGTAGGGCCTGGGTGATGTGGTGGAACTCATGTTATCGCTCCTTTGGATGAGCCGGAACCTGCCTTCTCGACATCGTCCCAGCCCTCGATCATGGCCTTGATACCGGCTGAGGGCGTATGCCCGGCCGCCGTAGTGAGGTAAACGTGCATGACGATAAACGCCGCAAACGCCCAGGCTACCAACGTGTGCACCAGCGCCAGGGCCTGGAAACCGCCCAGCTGCGCCGCAACATCCGGCCAGCGCTGGAGACCCCATATCAGCACACCGGTGATGACCTGCGCGGGCAACAGCACGTTCAGAATGCCCAGGTAGGTAATCTGCTGCAGTGGATTGAGTTTCCGCTCCTTCGTCTTTTCGATCGGGTGCGGCTGTCCGGCAAAAATCCCACGGGTGTAGTACATGGTCTGCGCCAGTGAGCGGCCTATGAAACCATGTGGCTGCGGCAAATACTGACGAATTTCGCCGCTGGCGAGATTGTAGAAAAGCGCCAAAGCTGCGTTGATGAGCAGAACGAAGCCGAGCACATTGTGCACCTGTACCACGTAAGCAAAACTGAACATGCCGAAGAAATGTGGCTTGTGAATGATCAGCCCGGTGAACAGCAGCAACAAGATCGCAATGGCCTGCAGCCAGTGCCACAAACGCTCATAGGCGTCGTACATGTAGACCCGCTCTGTGGGCTGGCGCCCGGCCGGCCGGCGGCGAGAAGCCCAGTACCGCCCCAGGGCATGCCCGGAGACTCCCAGCACAACGCCAAGGAACATAAGCAGCCCCAACCGATCGGCCCATGGGTACGAATTCAGGCCAAGCACATAGAAACCGGCCGCACTGGTCTCGGGCAAAAAGACAACGCCGCCCTGCCCATCTCCGAGCACCTGGCCCGACATCAGCACACCACCCGGTTCCGGCAAGGACAATGTTGAACCCGGAGGTTGGTGCGCGCTCAACTCAAACGCAGCCGCAAGGTGAGAGTCACTGCTGTGGCACTGACCACAATCACGCGTCGCCCAACGGCCATTGACGACATTGTGGCTGATCGAAAACGGCGTAATCTCCCCTGCAATCGATAGATTCTCGAGCCCTGCCGCCTGCAAACGCGATCTGACGGCAGCCACCGCCACGTCCGAACCGAGCCTGAGTTCCAATGTCTCCAGGCTGCCGCTGCCATCCTGATCCAGCGCCGCCACAAGGTCCGGATGATGCTGTCCATCGACCAACAGAGCCTCGGAAAGCTGTTCACGACTCACGGGGCGGGCCGGATTGCCCGCCATCCAGTACCAACTGCTGACCAGGTTCCAGGGCGCCAGGCGATAGTCGCCCCCACCATTCTTCCGGGGCAGCAGCAACGGCTGGAAACCCTGGATCAGGGTATCGACTGCAGCGGGGTCACCTTCCAGGTTGCGATAATCCCTGATGGGTTCGCCGGCTGCATTCAGAACGGTCCAGTCAATCGACTGCAGCGCCGGCCCGAACATTTCCGGCACATGGCAGGATTCACAGGCCAGGGCGCTGAAATGCCGCTGGCGGTAAGGTAACCATTCGTGGATCTGGGTGGCATCGTGGCAAGACTCGCAGCGTCTCAGGCTGTTCTCGGTATCCGCGGCCAGGCCCAGGGTCGACTGGCCCTTTGCGAACTGGTGCAGAGGCCGCGACAGGTACTGGGCAAAACCCATCCGTCGTGGGTCAAACTCGAGATGCTCCGGACGGCTTTCAGACCGCTGCCGGAAGTAAACCGGGTTGTTGAGCGAATAGTGGCAATTCACGCAACCCACCACCCGGTCCGCATGCACATCGAACGGATGGTTGAGGTTTTCCTTGTCGGCCAGATTCAGGCCGCTGTTCACCAGCTTCTGTGGTGAAATCAACTGGCCGGTGCGTTCGGTATTGTGCCGGCCAGTGAGTTCCGGATCGATGGTCAGTGGCGGCTCGAGTCGATTGTCGACCATGCCGTGACACTGCGCACAATTCTCGTCGCGGGGGCCGCGAATCATCAGCAGGCCTTCACGCAAGGCGCCCGATTCGTTGAACTGTTCTGTATTCCAGGTCCAACCATTGTCCGTCGCCAAAAGAACGTCGAGGGTTTGCAGCGGCGCGCTGTTGGCCCAGGCAAAGTCGCCTCGGGCCAGGTGTTCCGCACGGGTCTGGTTGTCGGTAAGGTCCGTATGACACAACAGGCAGTCCATTTCGACCTGGCCGGCAACCGGACCGCCGCCCACGTGGCGTCCGCCGAAACGCTTCAGCCACAGGTCGGTATCCAGGCGGCCATCTTCCTGCAAACCATCGAGGTCGTAGGACAGCGGGTCCCAGTTACCGAAGTAACCCGGGCCGGCTTCCCAGTCGTGCCGGACTCCGCCACCAAGTTCCCCGGCGCCAGCATCAGCATGGTCGGAATGCGCCATGATGTAGTTGCTGTCATGGCAATCACCCCCGCAAGTGGTCATGGTAGAAAGCGGCTGTCCGCTGTCGATGACTTTTTCTCCCTGCGCATCCAGCAGCGGCACCTCGGGGTGCAGGGTGCGGGCTTGCAGCGGGCTCACGGCGGCGAGTAATACGCCGGCCAGCAGCCAGGACATCCCGGTCCGCGAATTCATGGCGCACCCCCTTCCCCGGCATTCGGGTCGCGCTGGCGAGCCGGGCCTCCCTGCAGGATCGGATCGCCATCAAAACCCAGCGCGCGCCAATCCATGCGGCCATTTTCACTGTGGCAGGCCTGGCACTGCAGCGCGCGTCCTTTCGGCGCCACCATGTGCGTTTGCGGCCAGAACATTTCCGTCATGGCGAAGTCATACTGGCCGCTGTATTTCAGCCCGGTGACTTCACCGCCCAACTCCAGCGCCTGGTTCCAGTCGAACTCCTTCCAGAATCCGCCTTCACCGGACGTGACCGGCTGCAGCAAATAACCGAACCCGGTGTCATAAGGCTGTTTCGCCAGATGTATTTTGAACGGCCAGATCTTGGCTTCCGGATCGCGGATGTCACCTTGAGGCGCATTCATCAGCGTGCTGCCATCGGGGTTCACCGGGTCACCCAGCAGGTAGCGATCGGCCAGGCCGTTGTACCAGCGGTATTCGGGGCGAAGGTTCTTCTGGTAGATGAAACTGCCCTTGATCTTGAGGTAGTGGTGCGTGTCCTCCTCAATGCTGTCGTCACCGGCGGTCGACCAGTCCCAATGAGTCTTGGTCGCTTGCCTGACCGCAACTTCCGGGATATGGCAGGTCTGGCAGGCAACCGTAGCGGTGTGCGCATTAATGCGTGCGTCCTGGTGCAGTTGCAGGTCGTGACAGTCGGTACAGGCAATCTGGTTGGCGTTGTCCACGCTGACGCTGATCGAACGGCCGCCGATCACGTGGTCCTGGGTGCGGTGGCAATCGACGCATT
The DNA here is from genome assembly GCA_024640045.1 of Chromatiales bacterium. Classification (GTDB taxonomy): domain Bacteria; phylum Pseudomonadota; class Gammaproteobacteria; order Xanthomonadales; family SZUA-36; genus WTJD01. The sequence continues at coordinate 7,816 of JAHEFS010000098.1, forward strand.
TGAAATCATATCGCCCCATGTGCACGTCCACATCGTCACTAGGGTAATACAGGCTCTCGTCGAGATCGCCATGCTTGACGGCATTGCCACCACCGCCACGAAAATGGCAACCGCCACAGTTTTCCCGGCCCGGTACACCCACGCTTTTGGCAGAGGCCAGCAGGTCGACACCCTGGGCCGGGTTGCCTGCCGATCCCTTGCGGTAAGTGCCGCTGCGATCATGGCACACCAGGCAGTCGATATTGGCCGTATCCTCAAAATCGAATTTCTCGTCTTTCCAGCCGTAACCCGCGTGGCAGGCAGTGCAGCTGGCCCAGTTACCCTGAATACCAATACAGAAGTTGTTGACCGTATTTTTCTTGCCGGTGGTGACCGGTCCATCGCGGCCCGGCAACTGGACCGGATCGGATTCCCAGCGCCAGTGCGCCGTGTGCAGCACCTGTTCGCCCGCGTCCTCGTGGCAGGACAGGCAGGCTGCGGTGACTTGCTGGCCGGTCGCAAATTCGCCGTCCATCAGTGAAGCATGATCCACGTGCGCAGGCCTCCGTGGGACCGAATCCCAGGGATGATCCAGCACGGTTTCGCGATCACCGGCAAAGTACCAGACCGGTACCGCAATGAGCGCGAAAATGGCCACCAGACCCGGCAGCCAGGGATGTTTGATCTTGTTCATTTGAGTCCAGTATAGAGGGGCCGATAATTCATGCTCTATATTAGTGCTTTTTAATGTAGTGTTCTATGATAATAGTCACTTTGAGAGATAAATCTGAGGCTGACTTGATCTGGCTCAACTGCCTCATATTACGATCTCGACCCGGTTCGGGAGCTCAGTGATTTCCCGGATAGCCAACGTCTCAGAAACTGCGATAATGGCCTCTCATTTTCCTGAAAAAGCGACCAAGGCAGATCTGACGAGTGCACCCAGCTGATAATCCCCTGGTTTCACACCCACGCAAACCACGCCTGAGGGAAGTAATGGTGGCGGCATTGCGCAGTTCGGCGGTTTCCCTCAAGGAAAGCGCGCTGGCCTTGCTGCCCATTGTTCTGGTCATTGCCTTTTTCCAGCTGGCCGTGCTGCGCCAACCCATCCCCAACCTTGGCAACCTGTTCGCTGGCGTGCTGATGGTGCTGGCAGGTCTGGCCCTGTTTGTACGCGGCCTGGAACTGGCCCTGTTTCCCATCGGTGAAGAGATGGCCTACAACTTCGTCAAGCGCGGCAACCTGTGGTGGCTGTTGTCGTTTGCCTTCCTGCTGGGTTTCGGCACCACCGCCGCAGAACCCGCGCTCATCGCGATTGCCAACGAGGCGGCCGAGATTGCGGCCGGTGGACAGGTTATCCAACACACACCCGAGGCCATGGCGCGTTACGCGATGGGATTGCGCATGACTGTGGCGCTGGCTGTTGGGATTGCGCTGGTGATTGGTGTGTTCCGCATCCTGATGGGGTGGCCAGTCCAATACCTCATCATCGGAGGTTATGCCGGCATCGTGATCATGACTTACTTCGCGCCGCCGCAGATCGTCGGCATCGCGTACGACTCCGGCGGGGTGACCACTTCGACCGTCACGGTGCCGCTGGTTGCAGCCCTGGGCATCGGGCTGGCCTCATCCATTCATGGCCGCGATCCGTTATTGGATGGCTTTGGTCTGATTGCCTTTGCCTCGCTTACCCCGATGATCTTCGTCATGGCCTACGGCATGCTGATCTGATGGACTTCGCGGCCAGTATCAGCCTGACCCTCCTGACCATGCTGCGGGATGTAGTGCCGATCGCGGCCATCCTCTTTGGATTCCAACTGGTGGTGCTGAGGCAGCCGATCAATGAACCCGGGCGCGTCGGCCTGGGGCTGGTGTTCGTGCTGCTGGGGCTAACGCTGTTCCTGGAGGGCCTGGAGATGGCTCTGTTCCCGCTGGGCCGACTGATGGCGGAGCAACTCACGGCGGCCTCTTTCATCCACGGCAACGTCACCGGGGTCGTTAAGGCTGCCTGGGACGACTATGTCTGGGTTTACGCTTTTGCCGCCGCCATCGGGTTCTCTACCACCATCGCAGAACCCGCACTATTGGCCGTTGCCATCAAGGCCAACAAAGTTTCCGCTGGCACCATTACGATCAAGGGGCTGCGCATCGCGGTCGCCATCGGCGTGGCCGCGGGTGTGGCCCTGGGAACCTTCCGCATCGTCACTGGCACGCCGCTTCACTGGTACATTATTTCCGGCTACATCATCGTCATCATCCAGACGGCCTTTGCACCGCGCAAGATCATCCCGCTGGCATACGACTCCGGCGGGGTGACCACGTCGACCGTTACGGTTCCGCTGGTCGCAGCCCTGGGGCTGGGGCT
>JAHEFS010000099.1 GCA_024640045.1 Chromatiales bacterium
ATCCGCAGACGGGTGAGAAACTGGATTATCGCAATGTCGCCGGCCAGCTGGAGGCGATTCGCACCCAGTACGAGGGGGACGACTATACGGTTCACATCATTGGCTTTGCCAAAATTGTGGGTGACATCTCAGACGGCGCGCAGTCGGTGGTGTATTTCTTCCTGGTCGCCCTGATCGTGACCGCCATCCTGCTGTACCTCTATACCCGTTCGGTCTGGTTGACCTTGCTACCGCTGGCCTGTTCATTGGCGGCGGTGATCTGGCAGATGGGTGCGCTCAGCCTGCTGGGCTACAGCCTGGACCCGATGAATATTCTCACGCCGTTCCTGATTTTTGCCATCGGAGTGAGTCACGGTGTTCAGAAGATCAGCGCCTGGGTGGTGGAAAAAGAGTTCGCGGGACGGACCCCGGACCTGTGGGCCAAGAGTGGTATCGAAGATGTCACCCTCATTCCACGGCGTTCACCCATGCACGGTTCGCGTGAAACGATCAAGAAACTGCTTGCGCCGGGAGTCATCGCGCTGGTCTCGGATACGATTGGTTTTCTCACCATCCTTTTCATCCAGATCAGGATTATCCAGGAACTCGCAATCACCGCCAGCGTTGGCGTGGTGGTCATTATCTTCACTAACCTGATCCTGCTGCCCCTGCTGCTGTCGTTTGTGAATTTGCGCAATCCCGATCAGTACCGCAGGCGCCTGCTGGCACGCGCGCATAAAAAATCCGCTTTCTGGGCCATCATCGCCTCGTTCACCCAGCCTAAACGAGCCAAGCTGGCGGTTGCGGTGGCGTTCGTGCTGTTCGTATTTGGTTTCTGGCAGGCCCAGGGAATGAAAATCGGCGATTCCGAAGCAGGGGTCCCGGAGTTGCGCTCGGACGCCCGTTACAACCAGGACGCCTTGTTGATATCCGAACGTTTCTCGCTGGGCGTGGATTTGCTGACCGTGGTCGCGGAAACGGTTCCGAATGCCTGCACCGAGAATTACGAGGTGATGGAGTCGATCGACCGGTTTGCCTGGAACCTCTCCAACGTGGAAGGCGTACAAAAGGTCATCACATTGCCGATGGCGGCCAAGATCGTCAATGCAGGATGGAACGAAGGCAATATCCGTTGGCGAGTGCTGCCGCGTGACAATTACCTGTTGCGGCAGGCATTGAGCAATATCGATACCGATACCGGTTTGCTCAACCGGGATTGCAGCGCCATACCCATCCTTGTGTTTACCAAGGATCATCGCGCCGAGACCATTGCCCGGGTCGTGTCACGGGTGAAAGATCTCAGACATGACATGAGTATGGAGGGCGTCGGCTTTCGCATGGAGCCCGCGGTCCTGGAAGAGGTCGCCGGAGACAACCCGGTCGATGCCGAGCACCTGAGATTCCGCCTTGCTACGGGTAACGTCGGCGTAATGGCCGCGACCAACGAGGATATTTCAGCCGCTGAGAAACCCATGTTGGCGCTGGTGTTCGGATCAGTCATCCTGTTATGCCTGATTACCTATCGCTCGATTCTGGGCACCCTGTGCATCGTGCTGCCACTGGTGCTCGTTTCGACACTGGCCGAGGCCCTGATGGCCTGGTACGGCATCGGACTCAAGGTCAATACGCTGCCGGTGGTGGCGCTGGGCGTGGGTATCGGTGTGGACTATGGGATTTATATCTACAACCGGCTCAACACTTTGCTGCAGGAAGGATTCTCCCTCAAGGAAGCCTATAACCAGACGGTTCGTCTCACTGGCAGGGCGGTCATATTCACCGGTTTTACATTGGCAGCGGGTGTCGGCACCTGGATCTTCTCCGATCTGCAGTTCCAGGCCGACATGGGCATCCTGCTGTGCTTCATTTTCCTGGCGAATATGGTGGGTGCCATTGTCCTGTTGCCGGCCCTGGTCCGCTTGCTGATGGTGCGTGAGGACGAACCTGTCGAAGACGACCCGGTGGGGTACAGCATCTGAGCGGGAAGGTGAGAGTAGCAGGGCTTGCAAAGCCACTGACAAGCACGTAAATTCATGCCTGGTTCGCTGGTCAATCAATAACAATGATGCAGGTCACTACGCAAGCAGTCACTATCCGTCGAGTCCGACGTACGCACCGTGAACAGCGGGCTGGGTAGCCGTTTGCGACAGCGAATTCATTGAATTCAACGACAACCCAGCCAAGGCTGGGTTTTTTTGTGCCCGACACAGGTCGGGTTTTGGAGAAGGCAGGGCAAATGCAAAACTTTCTGAGCACAACCGACTGGAGTCGCGATCAACTGGACGGGCTCCTGCGCCTGGCGGGTGAACTCAAGCAACAGCCGATGAACGGATCGCTGAAGGGCAAGTCTATTGCGCTCCTGTTCCTGAACCCTTCCATGCGCACGCGGACTTCCTTCGAGTTGGGGATGCAGCAACTGGGCGGCATCGCGATCGTTTTGCAGCCTGGCAAGGACGCCTGGGGCGTGGAGTTCCGCCCAGGTGTGGTCATGGATGGCGATGCAGAAGAGCACATTGCGGAGGTTGCCGGTGTGCTTTCACGTTACTGCGATCTGATTGGCTTGCGGGCATTTCCTGGGTTCAAAGACTGGTCGAATGACCGGACAGATTCCGTGATTCGGGCATTGGCCCAGCATGCCTCAGTGCCCGTGATTAACATGGAAACCATCGTGCACCCATGCCAGGAACTGGCGTTGATGCTGACCCTGCAGGAGAAGTTGGGGGATACAGCGCGCCGCAAAATGGTGCTGACCTGGACCTGGCATCCCCGTCCACTGAATACCGCGGTCGCCAACTCGGCGCTGCTGATCGCGACCAAGTTCGGAATGGACGTGACCCTGCTGTGCCCCGAGCCGGCCTACGTGCTGGATGAACAGTTCATGGAGGCGGCGGAAACTAACGTGCAGGACAGTGGCGGTTCACTGCAGGTCAGTCACGACATCGAGTCAGCCTACGCTGGCGCCGAGGTGGTGTACGCCAAGAGCTGGGGTGCGCTGCCTTTTTATGGCAACCCGGAGGCGGAATGGGCGCTCCGCCACAAGTACCGGCATTTTATCGTCGATGAAAAGAAGATGGCCCTGACGAACAATGCGTTGTTCAGCCACTGTCTGCCGCTGCGCCGCAACATCAAGGCAACCGATGCCGTCATGGATTCTGAGTACTGCGTGGCCCTGGACGAGGCGGAGAATCGCCTGCACGTGCAGAAGGCCGTGATGATGACCCTGCTGGGAGCAGCAAAATGACCACCGATTCCTCCTCCAATATCGTCGTTCTCGCATTTTCCGGCGGACTCGACACCAGTTACTGCATCCTGCATCTGCTCGAGCAGGGTTTCGAGGTGCATACCTTGTTCGTCGATACCGGCGGCCTGACCAAGGTTGAGACCGACGCCATTCGTCAGCGCGCATTGGGCCTGGGGGCGATCGAACACCACCAGGTTGACGTCAGCCAGGCCATATGGGATGAATTCGTGGTCCCGCTGGTGTGGAGCCAGGCGCGCGTGCTGGGCGAGTACCCCATGCTTTGCTCCGACCGCTACCTCATCGTGCGGCGTTCGCTGGAACTCTGCGATCAGTTGGGAACAGTCCATTTCGCGCATGGCTGCACCGGGATGGGCAACGACCAGTTGCGCTTCGACCAGACCGTACGAAGCCTCGGGGATTACGTCATCCACGCGCCGGTACGGGAACTGCAAAAACAGGTGACTGACATTCGCGGGCACGAGAAAGCCGTGCTGGAACGCGCGGGACACTCGGCACCAGGCCGGTCAGGCCAGTACTCGATCAACGAGAATATATTGGGCGTGACCATTTCCGGCAGTGAGATCGATCGTTTTGAAGCCCCCGGGTCAGATACCTGGACTTTGTGCCGGCCTCGGTCAGAGTGGCCAGTAGAGCCCCTGGAAGTCACCCTGGATTTCCGGGATGGCGTGGCCACGCACCTCGACGGCGAGGCACTGCCTGGCCCGGAAATACTCGATCGACTGAATCAGGCCTTTGGGCGCTATGGTGTGGGCCGGCACATTTACACAGGCGATGTCACCATCGGCCTGAAGGGGCGCATCGTCTTCGAATGCCCTGGTATCGACGCGCTGCTGACCGCGCACCAGGCGCTGGAAGATACTGTAAATACCCGTCTGCAGAACCAGTTCCGTCACCTGGTGGCGCAGCGCTGGGCTGAACTGGTTTATACCGGGTTCTTTTACGAGCCGCACAAAGTGGACCTGGAAGCCTACCTGGCAAGCTCGCAGTCCGCGGTCAGCGGTCGCGTGACATTGCAAACTGAGGGTGGACGGGTTTACGCCGTGGCAGTGGATTCCCCCAATATCCTGCAGGACGAGTCTGCCGTTTACGCGCAAAGCTGTGACTGGACTCCCGAGGAAGCGGAGGGCTTCATCAAGCTGCTCGGAAAGAGTTCGACCATTGCGGCACGGGTCAGGAAAGCCTGAAGATGGATCTCGAGCCGGTATTGCGGCACCTGGGCGCCCTGGTGGCGTTCGACACGCAGAATCCGCCGCGAAACCTGGACGGTGGTTCGCCGATCTGGGATTACCTGAAGTCTGAGCTGGGTGCGGGTTTTTCCTTCGATATCACGGACCATGGCAAGGGTCGCGTCAGTTTCCTGGCGCGCCGCGGTGCGCCGGACCTGCTGTTCAACGTGCACCTCGATACCGTGCCCGTGCTGGAAGGCGCGAAGTTTTCGCCCCTGGAAATGACCTTGCACGAGGGTCGGGCCTACGGTCGCGGAACCTGCGACATTAAGGGCGCGGCTGCCTGTCTGCTGCATCTTGCACAGACCTGCGATCAGCCGATGGCGATGCTGTTTACCACCGATGAGGAAGGCGCGGAGGGCTGCTGTGTTGACCGTTTCAACGAGGCTGGTCATTGTGAGTCTTTTCGCCAGGTGATCGTCGCCGAACCAACTGGTTGCCGGGCAGAAACACGCCACCGGGGTTACCTGTCGGTCAAAGGAGAGTTTCGTGGCATCCCCGGTCATTCGTCCGAACCGAGGTCCCTGGCCGACAATGCTATCCATCGGATGTCGCGCTGGGCGGCCGCTGCGGTGGCGGAGGCGGGCAGGGCGGATGCGGCGGGTGAGCGAACCTGTTTCAATATTGGTACGGTTTCAGGTGGAGTGAAATCCAACGTGATTGCCGGCCGCGCCAACCTGCACTGGAGCGCTCGCCTGCAGCCGGGTAGGGACAATGACCACTTCCTGGAGCAGTTCTTCGCGCTCGATTGCGCGCGGCACGCTGGCTGGGAGGTGCCTTTTTCCGGTCCGCCGCTGCCCAACTGTGAGGGGGGCGATCAGGCCGCAGGGGAATTTGCCCGGTCGATGGCACTGAAAGCAGGGGCTGGCCTGGACTTCTGGACCGAGGCATCCCTGTTCTCGGCAGCCGGCACACCTTCGCTGGTCCTGGGTCCTGGTCATATAGAGCAGGCGCATGTCGTGGACGAGTGGGTAGAACTTGAACAACTGGAACGCGCCGTTGAAATTTACCGGAAACTGGTGAGTAACAATGCCTGAAATCCGCAGAATTGTGCTTGAATTATTGGCCCAGCTGGGATCCAGCCGCGAAGCCCGCCAGTACCTGAAAGAATTTTCCGAGGTGGACGAAGCCCGTTTCGCCGTGGTCAAGGTCGGCGGAGGCATCCTGGAATCGCAGCTGGAGGAACTGGCGTCTGCGCTGGCTTTTCTGCATCGCCTTGGCTTAAGGCCGGTGGTGCTGCATGGTGCCGGACCACAGGTAGACCGGGCCCTGGAAGAGGCCGGCATTGAAACACACCGGGTCGACGGCCTGCGGGTGACCGACGAGGCGGTCATGGAGGTGGCGCGTCCGGTCATCTACCGTCAGAACATGCGCCTGGTAGAAGCCCTGGAAGAGCGCGGTATCCGGGCGCGTGGTATTCAGCACGGGGTATTTCGTTGTGACTTTCTGGACCGGGAAAAATTCGGCCTGGTGGGCGACATTACCAGTGTCGACCTCAGTGGACTGGATAGCGCGGTCAGCAGCGGGGCGCTGCCCGTGGTCACTTGCCTGGGAGAATCGGCATCGGGCCAGGTGTTGAATATCAATGCGGATATCGCCGCGCGCGAACTGGTGTGGGCCATTCAGCCCCACAAGATCATTTTCCTGACACCCACCGGCGGTTTGCTCGACCGGGATGGCCGGGTGATATCCGCTATCAGCCTGGACAATGATTACGAGGCGTTGATGAAAGAGCCGTGGGTTCACTCCGGCATGCGCCTCAAGCTTCAGCAAATCAACGAATTGCTCAGCAAACTGGACAGGAGTGCTTCGGTATCGATTACCTCGGCCGATCAGCTCACTCGTGAATTGTTCACCTACCGGGGTGCCGGAACTTTGGTTCGCCGGGGTGAGGAAGTGCGCGTCTTCGAAGCGCCGGATGAAGAAACGTTGCGGCAAGTTGCAGGCCGGGTGGAGCAATCATTCGGCCGCACATTGCGGGATGACTGGGTGGTGACACTGAACCAGCCCCTGGTGCTGTTATCAGAATCCATGCGGGCCGCCGCCGTTGTGATCACTGGCGCCGACGGCACACCCTATCTGGACAAGTTCATCGTGACTCCGGATGCCCAGGGCGAAGGTCTGGGCGCGGCCTTGTGGCAGGTTTTGCGAGCAAGGTTTCCCAGGATGTATTGGCGGGCACGGACCTCGAACCCGGTGGCCGGCTGGTATTTCCAGCAAGCTGGTACGGCTGACCGGCGCGGCGGTTGGATCGTTTTCACGGTGGGGGTGGATGACCCGTTGGAACGCGCTGCCCTGGTCGAGGACGCTTTGTCCCGGGACTCCGGTTGGGAGGAGGAAGCGGTATGAGCGCCCGTGTTGCCATTATCGGTGGCCGCGGTTACACGGGAGCGGAGCTGCTGAAACTGATCGCTCAGCACCCGGGTCTGCGCCTGGCTTTTGCAAGTTCGGGCAGCCAGTCCGGAGAGCCCCTGCGCACCGTATGTCCGGAATGGCCGGATACCGGTGAAGTCTTTGAAAGGGTGGCCATTGACGATTTGCGTCATCGTCGGGCCGATGCCTGGGTACTGGCGGTGCCGAATGGTGCCGCGGTGAGTTGGGCGAGCGCCATCCGGGCATCGCACCCGGACGCGGTCATTCTCGACCTGAGCGCAGATCATCGTTTCGACCCCACGTGGACTTATGGTTTGCCGGAGCGCTATCGTGAGAAATTGGCCGGCGCACGTGATATCGCCAACCCGGGTTGCTATGCCACGGGTAGCCAGTTGGCCCTGTTGCCGCTGCTCGGGCGACTACGAGGAACACCTGCCGTATTTGGTGTCTCTGGCTACAGCGGTGCCGGGCGCACACCCTCACCACGCAACGACCCGGCCAGGCTGGCAGACAACCTGATTCCCTACAAGCTGACCGGGCATGTTCACGAATCCGAAATCAGCCACCAGCTGGGCATTGATGTCCGCTTCATGCCGCATGTTGCCTCGTTTTTCCGTGGCATCAGCCTGACGGTTGCCGTGGAACTGGACCGCGCCACGGATGTGGATGAGTTGATGGAGCTTTACTCCGGCTTTTACGCGCAGGAGGCATTTATTCGTGTCGATCGCGAGGTGCCGGAAGTCCGCGATGTACAGTCGGGTCCGGAATGTCATTTGGGTGGTTTTGCGGTCGACGAACGTGATGCGCGGCGGGTGAGCCTGGTATCGGTACTGGACAACCTCTCGAAGGGTGCAGCCAGCCAGGCGATGCAGAACATAAACCTGGCGTTGGGGCTGCCGGAAACAGAAGGATTGCTGTGATGGGTGAATTTCTTTGGAAAAAGGGCCAGTCGGAGCAGGGCGCTGACCAGCAGATCATGGATTTCCTGGCAGGCCAGGACTTGCTGCTGGATCGTGAGCTCCTGTTATTCGATCTGGAAGCAAGTGCGGCACACGCCAGGGGCCTCGCTGCTGCCGGCATCCTGACGAATGATGAAGCTGACCTTCTGGCCACTGCACTATCGCGCTATGCAGCGGAATTTGCAGCGGGTGAGCGTGAACTGGGGACGGGATTCGAGGACTGCCACTCGGCCATCGAGGCCTGGCTGACGGAAGACCTGGGCGATCTGGGTAAGAAGATTCACACGGGCCGCAGTCGCAACGACCAGGTGGCAGTCGCATTGCGAATGTACATGAAGGATCGGTTGCATGCCCTGGCGGCACAATGCCTGGAAATTGCGGGAACCCTGCTGGAACGGGCTGAGCGGGAACGCGGGCTGCCCATGCCAGGCTATACGCATCTGCAAAGGGCCATGCCGTCGTCTGCGGGAATGTGGCTGGCAGGACACGCGGAGTCCTTCATCGATGATGCCGATCTTGCGCTCATGACGCGGCAGTGGCTCGATGCCTCGCCGCTGGGTACTGCTTCAGGGTTTGGGGTCAACCTGGCGTTGCCAAGAGAACGGGTCGCCGAGGACCTGGGTTTTGCACGCATGGTAGTTAACCCCCAATGCGCTCAAAACAGTCGTGGCAAGATTGAGCTCCAGGCGGTGGGCGCCCTGGCGGCGGCTACGCTCGACCTGCAACGGCTGGCCTGGGACTTCAGCCTGTTTTGTACCCAGGAATTCGGTTTCGTCACGTTGCCGGAACGCTTTTGCACGGGATCGTCGATCATGCCCAACAAGCGTAATCCCGATGTCGTTGAACTGCTGCGCGCGGTGCATGCCAGGGTACAGGGCGCCCAGGCGGAACTGCAGGGTGCGCTGTCGCTGTCGTCGGGTTACCACCGTGACCTGCAGGCGACCAAGGCTCCCTTGATGCGCGCGTTTGATGCAGGCATGCAGGCGCTCGACCTGCTGCCGGGCATGTTGAGCGATTTCCACTGGAACGAAGACCGCCTGCGCGCCGCGCTGACACCAGACATGTTCGCGACTGACCGGGCGACGACCCTGGCAGCAGAAGGCTTGCCGTTCAGGGAAGCCTATCGGCAGGTGGCCGCTGAAATGGGGTCCCTGAGTAATTCAGATGCAGCCCGGAGCCTCGCAGAACGTGTGTCCCCGGGCGCTTGCGGCAACCTGCAGCTGGGCCTGCTGCGGGACCGGCGCGAGGCGCTGGCCCAGGCCCTGCAGGGCGATTGAAAATTATTTCCAAATTAGTTGTTGACAGGTCGCTGGCGATCCCTATAATGCGCGTTCGCCCAGCGGTCGGGCAGATAAAGTTTTCGACCGAAACACGTTGACTGCTAAACCGGTTGGCGTATAATGGGCGGCCCGCCCAGCACCGGGGTGGAGATTCCTAGTGAGTCTACCGGCGCGGCGATCCGAGAGGGTGCAGCCGCGGGAACGTTTGTGCTGGAGCTTCTGCGAAATGCAGCAGCTGGTTAGAAAAGATCTTTAACAAGATACAGGTAACTTGTGTGGGCGCTCGCGTCATGGTGAAGCCATGAAATGAGAGCGACCATGCCCTGATTTATTAATTGGGAGCAAGGTTCAGCTTTCAGCTTTAAAACTTCGGCAGAAGACTTCGGTCTGAAGCCAAATCCTTTAAACTGAAGAGTTTGATCCTGGCTCAGATTGAACGCTGGCGGCATGCTTAACACATGCAAGTCGAACGGTAACAGGCCGCTGGGATCCCTTCGGGGTGACCTTGGCGCTGACGAGTGGCGGACGGGTGAGTAATGCGTAGGAATCTACCCAACAGTGTGGAACAACTCGGAGAAATCCGAGCTAATACCGCATACGTCCTATGGGAGAAAGCGGGGGACCTTCGGGCCTCGCGCTGATGGATGAGCCTACGTCGGATTAGCTTGTTGGTGAGGTAAAAGCTCACCAAGGCGACGATCCGTAGCTGGTCTGAGAGGATGATCAGCCACACTGGGACTGAGACACGGCCCAGACTCCTACGGGAGGCAGCAGTGGGGAATATTGGACAATGGGCGCAAGCCTGATCCAGCAATGCCGCGTGTGTGAAGAAGGCCTGCGGGTTGTAAAGCACTTTTATCGGGAAAGAAAAACCTGGGGTTAATACCCCCGGGCCTTGACGGTACCCGAGGAATAAGCACCGGCTAACTCAGTGCCAGCAGCCGCGGTAATACTGAGGGTGCAAGCGTTAATCGGAATTACTGGGCGTAAAGCGAGTGTAGGCGGCTTCGTAAGT
>JAHEFS010000216.1 GCA_024640045.1 Chromatiales bacterium
GCTTGCAGTCCAAGATGAGGCAAAAGCTGACCAGCATCTTCAAGGACCTGACACCCTGGCAGATTTCGCAACTCAGCCGCCACCCCCTGCGCCCCTACACGCTCGATTACATCAACTACCTTTTTGATGAGTTTCATGAACTTCACGGAGATCGCGCCTTCGCGGAAGACCATGCGATCGTTGGCGGCCTGGGTCGGTTTCGCGGCCGCGCGGTGGTCGTCATCGGACAGCAGAAAGGACGCGACACCAAGGCGAAGGTCTTCAGAAATTTCGGCATGGCCAGGCCTGAAGGTTACCGTAAGGCCCTGCGCCTGATGAAAATGGCCGAACGCTTTCGTCTGCCGGTCATTACTTTTATCGATACGCCGGGCGCGTACCCGGGTGTCGGCGCCGAGGAACGTGGCCAGTCCGAAGCGATCGCCACCAACCTTAAATACATGTCCAGATTACCCGTACCCGTCATTTGCACCGTAATCGGCGAAGGCGGCTCCGGCGGCGCCCTCGCGATCGGCGTCGGCGATCGCGTGAACATGCTGCAATACAGTACTTACTCGGTGATATCACCGGAAGGCTGCGCGTCCATTCTCTGGAATGATGCGGGTCTGGCTGAAGATGCCGCATCCGCACTCGGCATTACCTCCGACAGGCTTTTGCAATTGGGCCTGGTCGATGAGGTTATCCCGGAACCGCTGGGCGGCGCACACAAGGATCCGGAAACGGTAGCCACGCAGGTCGGCAATTGCCTATCCACACAACTCGAAGAGCTCGACATGCTGACTACCGAAAGCTTGCTGGAAGAACGGTTTCAGCGTCTGCTCTCCTACGGCGAATTCAAGGATTAATTCAACAGGCATCCAGGCAAATGAGCAATCGTGCCTTGGCATTCAGTGCAGAACGCTTACTGCAGAACCTGCAGTCTCTTCCGCCGGTCAATTCCTATGTCGTCGGCTTTAGCGGCGGGGCCGATTCGACCGCCCTGCTGCATGCGCTGGTTGAAATCCGGGACGCGCTCGGTGTGCCGGTTTCCGCCGTGCATGTCAATCACGGCATCAACTCCGAAGCGGACGCCTGGCAAGAACTATGCGAGAACTTCTGCCGCCTGCACCAGGTAGAGCTGACCAGCCTCAAAATCAAACTTACAAACCGCTCCGGAAAGGGTCTTGAGGCTGAAGCCCGCCATCTGCGCTACGAAGCCATTTCCTCACTTCTCAACACTGCAGACTGCCTGCTGACGGGTCACCATGCCGATGACCAGGCCGAAACGATGTTGTTGAACCTGATGCGCGGTAGCGGTGTTGAAGGTCTGACCGCCATGCCTGACAGCAGGCCGTTTGGCGAAGGTTTTCTGCAGAGACCATTGTTGTCATTCAAAAACAGTGCGCTGAAAGACTACTTGCTCAAAAACGGGCTCAAGTGGGCGGAAGATCCTTCCAACCAGTACTTGAATCACGACCGCAACTTCATGCGCCACGAAGTCATTCCCCTGCTGGAACGACGCTGGCCCGAAGTCAGCCAGCGCCTGCTGCTGACCCAGGAAGCCATGACCGATGCGCGACTGTTGACCGAGAGTCTTGCCGATGAGTATCTCGACTCGAACCTTGGTCATCCCTACGTACTGCGAATCACCCCACAGTGTGTTGCCAATACTGCAATGCTGAAACTGGTTGTCCGCCACTGGGTGAAGCAGTCAGGAACACCCGGCGTCCCGGCTTACAAACTGGGGACCTTCTGCACCCAGGTGCAAAAGGCCGTCAGCGGACAAAATATTTCACTGCAGTGGGAAGGGTGGTTGCTGCGCTGGTATAGAAACCACCTGTGGTTACAACCGGATTCGGCAATAGCGCCCTGCCCCTCTGTGTACTGGCCGGCGGGCCAGGCTGAAATTGACCTGGGGAACGACATCGGCAAAATGGTATTGAAAACAGCCCCCTTAATGGATGACACACCTGAAACAGCCAGCAGTTTCTTTCCCGACGGAGAGTTCTGGGTCGGAGCCAGGGCCGGCCTGGAAGAAAACACCATACTGGCAGGCGGCATGCACAAGCGTCTGAAAAACCTTTTTCAGTCTGCCGCAATACCTCCCTGGCTAAGAGATTCAATCCCGCTATGCAAACTTGACGATGAACTGGTCGCCGTCGGCGATTGGTGTTTCAACGAGCGTTTTGCGGCCTGGTTGTCAGGAAATTCGGCCAGCTTGAATTGGCGTCCTCACAACCCATTACTTCGGTATATCCGTAAACAACAACACCGGGTGAACCAATGACAGTTGACCCTGCCGGTGCGGTACGTTAGTGTCGCTCCGCTAAATCCGGAACACAGATTATGAACAAGAAAACTGGGCCTGGTCCCGATTTTGAAAAGACCCTGGCCGAACTTGAGAAATTGGTCGCGAAACTCGAGGTAGGTGATTTGTCGCTGGATGAATCCCTGTCCGGTTTCAAGCGCGGCATCGAGTTGACCCGGCAGTGCCAGTCGGCGCTGGACGACGCACAGCAAACGGTCGAACTCCTGACCAATACCCAGGACGAAGATTCGTTGAAACCATTTGACCCGGATGCCTGAAACAGCCGCCATCATCAACACCTGGCAAAGCCGGTTTGAAACCATCCTTCCGGGTTACCTGCCGAGGTCTGAAGAAACGCCGCAACTGCTGCTTGAGGCAATGCGATACTCAGCCATGGCGGGTGGGAAGCGTATCAGACCCCTGTTTGTCTATGCTGCGGGCCGTGCCTTGAATATGTCCGAAACCCAGCTGGACGCAACCGCCGCTGCGATCGAATTGATCCACACCTACTCGCTGATTCATGACGACCTGCCCAGCATGGATGATGACGACCTCAGGCGCGGCCAAGCCAGCTGCCATCGTCAATTCGACGAAGCGACAGCCATTCTCGCGGGCGATG
>JAHEFS010000100.1 GCA_024640045.1 Chromatiales bacterium
GTGGCACCCCCGCCGTCGCTGAGCTGATCGGCATGCAGCTTCAGTGCAAAACCGAGTTCCCCGGCCCGAGTCAGAATTCGCCGCGCTTCATCCAGGGAGTAGGCGCCCTTCTCGACGAAGGCGTCGCAGAAGCGCGCCAGGCCGCGACGCGCAATTTCGGGTAGCAAGCGAGTACAGAGCAGGTCGATGTAGGATTCACGGTCTCCTGCGTACTCCGGTGGAACGATATGTGCGCCCAGAAAGGTGGCATGCAGGCTGACCGGGTGGCTGCTTTCCAGGTCCGCGTAAATCTCGAGCTGTTTGAGCTCATTGTCGAAATCCAGTCCATAGCCGGATTTGCACTCGACCGTGGTCACACCCAGTGCCAGCATGCCATCGAGCGCAGCACGGGCCTTGTGTTTCAATTCCGGTGGCGGAGTTTCCCTCGTGCTCTGAACCGTTGAGGCAATACCGCCCCCGGCGGCCTGGATATCCTGATAACTGCGGCCTGCCAGGCGCATTTCGAACTCGTCTCCGCGCCAGCCACCAAAGCACAGGTGGGTGTGGCAGTCGACGAGGCCGGGAATCACCAATCGTCCGGCGCAGTCATGGCGGGTAAGGTCGGCAAATTCCGGCGGCAAGGCGGACTCGGGCCCACTCCAGGCCACGTGGCCGTCGATCACTACGAGTGCGGCCTGGGATATCAGACCTGCGTCCAACTGTCGATTATCCGGGGGGCAAGTAGCCAGCTGACCGATATTGACCAGCGCCAGGTTCACGCCAGGGTGCCGATGGCATTTTCGACCACCGCCGCGAGATCTCCGGTGGCCAGGATGGCTGTGCATTGTTCGAGGTCATTGCGGACTTCATAGTCTTCACGCGCATGGATGACCCGGGTGCGCAGAGCCTGATGTGCCAGTTCCACGCCGCGCCCCGGCCGCAATGGCGCACGAAAGTCCAGAGCCTGGGAAGCCGTCAGCAATTCGACTGCCAGGATGCGTTGCACATTGCGCAGGACGCTGTGCAGCTTCAGTGCGCTGATTGAGCCCATGGAAACGTGATCCTCCTGGCCCAGGCTGGTGGGAATGGAATCCACGCTGGCCGGGTGACACAGGATCTTGTTTTCCGAAACCAGGGCCGCTGCCGTGTACTGAGGGATCATGAAGCCCGAGTTGACGCCCGTATCCCGCATCAGCAGACGGGGCAGGCCATCATGTCCTTCCAACAGGAGGTAGGTCCGCCGCTCGGAAATGCTGCCGAGCTCTGCCAGGGCAAGGGCGGCGAAATCCATCGCCAGCGCCAGGGGTTGTCCATGGAAGTTACCCCCTGAGAGTATGTCGCCGTCCTGGAAAACCAGTGGGTTGTCCGTTACCGAGTTCATCTCGGTTTCGAGTGTATTGACCGCGTAACCGAGCGCGTCGCGGCTGGCGCCATGCACCTGTGGGACGCAACGCAGGCAGTAGGGGTCCTGGACCTTGCCGCAATCACGGTGCGATTCCATGATCTCACTGCCGTTCAGCATGGTTCTGATGTTGGCGGCGGTGCGTGTCTGGCCATCGTGAGGGCGGACTTGCTGAATGCGTTCGTCGAATGGTATGGCACTGCCCTGTAGTGCCTCGAGACTCATGGCGGCCAGGATATCGGCCTCTTTCAGCAGCACCAGGGCGCGTTCCAGCACGAAAGCGCCATATGCGCTCATGAGCTGGGTGCCGTTGATCAACGCCAGTCCGTCCTTGGCCTGTAATTCGATGGGTTTCAACCCCGCCTGGGCAAGCCGGTCGCGGCTTGGAATTTTGTCCTGCGTTTGGGAATCCCAGGTTTCGCCACGTCCGATCAGGGGCAGGAAGAGGTGCGCCAGCGGAGCCAGGTCACCGGAGGCGCCGACGCTTCCGCGACTCGGCACCCAGGACACGATGTCATGTTCCTCGAGTGCCAGCAACCGATGAAAAGTACGCAGTGATATGCCGGAGTGACCGAGTCCCAGGGCGTGAATCTTCAAGCGCAGCATCAGCCGCGTGATTTCGGGTGGGACGGGGTCACCGACGCCGCAGGCATGGCTGAGCAGCAGGTTATGCTGGAGCTGAACCAGGGCGTCATCCGAAATGCGTTGGTCAGCCAACGCGCCAAAGCCCGTATTAATACCGTATAGGGGGCGGCCAGTGGCCAGGGCATTTTCGACGATCTGGCGTGATTGGCCGACGCGCTGGTCGTCCCCGCGCAGCGCCGTCATGCTGGCCTGCAGGTCCGCGTACAGGGTTGGGATCCGGATGCGGGTTTGCGGCTGCAAGCGGTCAGTCCTTGCCGTTAATCATGGGCAGGTCAACGCCACGCTCGTTAGCGGCCGTGACGGCTTCCGGGTAGCCCGCGTCCGCATGACGCATGACTCCTGTCCCGGGGTCGGCAGTCAGAACGCGCTGCAGTCGACGATCTGCCATGTCCGTACCGTCCGCTACACATACCATACCGGCATGCAGTGAGTAGCCGATGCCCACACCGCCGCCATGATGAATTGATACCCAGCTGGCTCCGCAAGCGGTGTTCAGTAAAGCATTGAGCAGCGGCCAGTCAGCGATGGCGTCAGAACCGTCTTTCATGGCTTCGGTCTCCCGGTTGGGGGACGCAACCGAGCCCGAATCCAGATGATCTCTGCCAATGACCAGGGGTGCTTCCACGCGCCCCGTTTTTACCAGCCAGTTGAATTTTTCCCCGGCTTCGGCGCGCTCACCATATTCCAGCCAGCATATCCGGGCAGGCAGACCCTGGAACTGGATCTGGCGCTGTGCTTTTTCGATCCAGCGTCGCAGAGTGGTCTTGTGCGGGAACAGTTCCAGTAGCGCCTGGTCGGTGGCATGGATGTCTTTTGGATTCCCGGACAGGGCCGCCCAGCGGAACGGTCCAGCACCGAGACAGAACAAGGGACGAATATAGGCTGGTACAAATCCAGGGTAATCAAAAGCTTCTGGCATATTTCTAAAGTCAGATACCTGGCCACGTAAATTGTTGCCGTAATCGAAACAGATGGCGCCTTTCGCCTTCAGCTCGAGGATGGCCTGTACATGGATCACCATGGAGTCCAACACATGGTTGTCATAAGACTCTGGGTTGCTTTGTCTCAGGGTGGCGGCTTCTTCGAGCGAATATCCTGCGGGGATGTAACCTTCCCGGAGGTCATGGGCCGAGGTCTGGTCGGTGACGATTTCCGGAACGATACCGCGGCGAACCATCTCTGGCAGGACTTCGGCGATGTTGCCGTGCAGGCCGACCGAGAGGGGTTTCTTCGCCTCGTCGAACAGCTTAAGGGCTTCGTCCAGACTTTCGGCGCTGCGGTCGCAGTAACCCGTCTCTACGCGCCTCTGGATACGCCATGGATCTACTTCCACCGCCAGGCAGTGGCCATCGTTCATGGTGACGGCCAGTGGTTGGGCTCCCCCCATGCCGCCCAGGCCGGCCGTTACGGTTAGTGTGCCCGCCAGGGAGCCATCGAAATGCTGGCGGGCGACCTCGGCGAAGGTCTCATACGTGCCCTGAACGATCCCCTGCGAGCCGATATAAATCCACGAACCGGCTGTCATTTGGCCGAACATGGTCAGGCCCTTGGCCTCGAGGTCGCGGAATACGTCCCAGTTACCCCAGCGAGGCACCAGGTTGGCGTTGGCGATCAGGACGCGGGGTGCTTCATCGTGGGTTCGAAAAACCCCGACCGGCTTGCCACTCTGGATCAGGAGCGTTTCGTCGTTTTCAAGCCTTCTCAAGGTCTCGACGATACGCTCGTAACATTGCCAGTCCCGTGCTGCCTTGCCGGTTCCGCCGTAAACGATAAGTTCGTCGGGCTTTTCCGCGACATTCGGGTCGAGGTTGTTCATCAACATGCGCAGGGCAGCTTCCTGGTGCCAGCCCTTGCAGCTGAGTTGCGGCCCTGTCGGAGCCTTGATTTGTGGGTGCTTTACAGCCATTATCCGGAACCATCACGCCTTCGAGGGAAAGGCCCCGAGTATACCAGCCCGCGCCGGCCCACTTGTGCAGCGCGAATGATGGAGTCCCGTTTGCAAATGTCCCCCAGAATGTGGTTTTCAATGGTTTTGCTGTGTTGCGCCGGATTGCTCGGGTTTGCTTTTTTTCAGCAGTACCAGGCCTTCCTTGACCCATGCCCGCTGTGCATCTTTCAGCGGGTCGGTTTCATGTTGATGGCGGCCATTTCCGTTGTGGCGGTAATTCATAACCCGGGGCGCGTGGGTGTCCGGGTCTATGGCGGACTCGTTGCCCTGGCTGCAGCCTTCGGCGCAACCATTGCAGGCCGGCACCTCTGGCTGCAGAACCTGCCCCCGGATCAGGTGCCTGAATGCGGACCGGGTCTCAACTACATGCTTGACACATTGCCGTTGACCGAGGCTCTGTCCAAGGTGTTCCTGGGTTCCGGCAGTTGCGCCGAGGTACACTGGAGCTTCCTGGGCCTGAGCATGCCGGGCTGGACGTTGGTCTGGTTCATGGCGCTGGGTTTGGGGACTCTTTTGAGAAGTTTCAAAGCGACATGAGTGCAGCAGCAAAAGTGACTGAGAAGCAGATAAGCATGGATGGAGAAAGCCAGATGGAAACGAATTGGCGTCCGGATTCGTGGAAGAAGTGCATTGCCACGCAACAGGCCGATTATCCGGACCCGGAGGCCCTCGATCGGGCGCTCGAAAGCCTGGCGAGCCTGCCACCGCTGGTCACCTCCTGGGAAATTCTCTCTTTGAAGTCACAGATTGCGGAGGCCCAGCGAGGCGAGCGGTTCGTATTGCAGGGCGGCGACTGCGCGGAGAGTTTCGCGGATTGTAATTCCCCCATCATCACGAATCGCCTGAAAGTACTGTTGCAGATGAGCCTGGCGTTGGTCCATGGTCTGCAGATGCCGGTGGTGCGGATTGGCAGGTTCGCCGGCCAGTACGCCAAGCCCCGCAGCAGTGCCATGGAAACACGCGATGGAACGACGCTGCCCAGCTACCGTGGCGACATCGTCAATTCGCCCGAATTCACCGAGGCCGCCCGGCGCCCTGACCCTGACCGGTTGTTACAAGCCCATTCGCGATCTGCACTCACGATGAACTTCGTTCGTGGACTTATCGATGGCGGGTTTGCCGATTTGCATCATCCGGAGTACTGGGACCTGGCCTGGGTTGCGCATTCGCCGCTGGCCGAGGAGTTTCGAACACTGGCTGAAGGGCTGGGACGCTCCATTCGGTTTATGGAGACCATTTCCGGACAGCGGGCCGGGAGCGTCAAGCGGGTTGATTTCTACACTTCACACGAAGCGTTGCACCTGCACTATGAGCAGGCATTGACGCGCCAGGTGCCTCGCCAGGAGGGCTGGTTCAACCTGTCGACCCACTTCCCCTGGATCGGGATGCGAACCGCAGATCTCGAAGATGCACACGTGGAGTACTTTCGCGGGATTCGCAATCCCATAGGAATCAAGGTCGGCCCGTCCGTCAGTCCAGGTGAGTTAACGGATTTGATCGACCGCCTGAATCCGAACCGGGAGTGGGGCCGGATGGTCCTGATACACCGGATGGGAGCAGCGGGTATAGGTGAGCACTTGCCGCCCCTGATCGAAGCGGTTCAAAAGGCAGAAACACCGGTGCTGTGGATCTGCGACCCGATGCATGGGAATACGGAGACCGTGGCATCGGGTATCAAGACGCGACGTTTCCGGAACATCATGAGCGAAGTGGAGCAGGCCATCGAAGTCCACCGTTCTCTCGGTTCCCGGCTGGGTGGCGTCCATCTGGAGCTGACCGGTGAGAACGTGACGGAGTGCACGGGAGGGGCAAGGGATCTCAGCGAAAAGGACCTGGAACGCGCCTACAAGTCAACGGTCGATCCGCGGCTCAATTATGAGCAGGCGCTGGAGCTGGCCATGTTCATCGTGCGCAAGTATCCCCAGGCGCCGGATCAGTGATCGGAACCCGTTTTACCAGATAACTGTGATCATTCCTTTGTTGCGTGAGTCACGGCCTATTTTAATTCTGGTCGTGCTGCTCGCATTTTTGCCGCAGTCAGTGGAGGCATCTGATGTCTTGCACGAGCTGTCATTCCCGGGTCTCAGACAGCAGTCGGTACATGTGCGATCAAGAATTCCGGTTGAAACAACGCGGCCGAGCCTGTTGATGTCGAACTGGAACCCGGGGTCCTACCTGATCCGGGATTTCGCGACTCACCTGAGCGGGCTCTCGATTTACGATGATCAGGGTGCGCCGGTCGCATTCGACAAGGTTGAGAAAAACCGCTGGTCGGTTGAAGCGGGTGGTTCCCGGTGGCTGACGCTCGAATACGACGTGCATGCGGGTGAACTCAGCGTCAATACCAGCTGGGCCAGCCCGGAATTCGTTTTGCTGAACCCGGCTACGCTATTCCTCTACACACCCACCAGCCGCGGTTTGTCGCAACAGATCAATCTTCAGGTTCCGCCTGGTCTGGGTTGGGCTTATACGACTCTCGCGGAAAAGCCCGATGGCACAGGCTGGACAGCAACAGATTTCGACGAGCTGGTTGATAGTCCGATCGTCGTGTCGACCAGCCGGCCTGACTCGTTCCAGCAGGAGGGTCACAGCTATCACCTGCTTCACACCGGGGGTACTGAATTGTGGGACACCGCGCAGGCCGCGCAGGATCTGCGGGCGATCGTGGCAACCACCAACGCCTTCTGGGGCCAGGTTCCGTTGGCGCGGGACTACTGGTTTTTCAATTTTCTGGTGGAACAACGCGGCGGGCTGGAGCATGACCACGGCACGGTGATGATGACCAGCCGCTGGCAAATGCGAAAGCGGGAAGACTATATCAAGTGGCTGGGCCTGGCGGCACACGAATACTTCCACCTGTGGAACGTGCGGCGCATGCGCCCGGCAGCGCTGGCTTCCTACGACTACGAGCACGAACAGTATTCCACCGAACTTTGGTTTGCAGAAGGGTTTGCCAGCTATTACGACAATTTGCTGTTGTCGCGTGCCAGGCTCGTCGCGCCCGCCGAGTACTTCCGGCAGTTGGCGGATGATTTTCATCGCCTCGAGCTGACTCCGGGGCGGCAGCATATATCACTGGAACAGGCTTCCCTTGATGCCTGGATTCGGCACTACCGGCCTAATCCAAACTCCATCAACAGCACCGTGAGTTATTACACCAAGGGCGCAGTCGTGGCCTTTGCGCTGGATACCCGAATACGGCGGGAGACCGATGGGAAGAAGAGCCTGGATGATGTGATGCGCGGGATGTTTGCGCGATGGGGGCATACGGCCTACCCGAGAGGCGCGGCCCAGGATGTCGTGGAGCAGGTTGCAGGGCGCGAGCTGCGGGCCTGGCTGGAGCCACTTTTGACGACTATTGCCGGTCCGGATATCGACGAGGCGTTGGCCTATTACGGTCTGGAGCTCGACCGCCACCCGTCGGCGGGCGCTGCCGATGGTGACCCGGCAACCACAAGAGCTGAACTCGGTGTGAACTGGAGCAGCGAAGAGGAACGTCTCGTCATTGGTGCAATCATCAGCGGCATGGCCGGTTCACGGGCGGGTCTGTTGCCCGGAGACGAACTGTTAGCCATTGAGGGCGAGCGTGTCGTTCGGAGCAACCTCGATGATCGCCTGCAGCGCTTGCGCCCGGGAGAAGAGGTGCGGCTGTTGATTTCACGGCAGGAGCGCTTGCAAAGCCTGTCGCTGGAACTGGATCCGGCCAGGCCTTTGAACTACCAGATTCTCATGCAGGCCGATGCCGGCAGGCGCGAGATTCGTCGGCTCGAAAGCTGGCTGGGCCAGGAGTTGCAGCGTCCCTGAGACAGGTCGAGGCGGGGCGCAAGAGCAGTAGTAACCGCAAATTACACAAATTACACAGATAAAAAGAGCAAATCTATCGCTTGGCACTGCCAACTGAGCGCAGTTTGGGACGGACCTGGCTCCGCGAACGTTCGGGGCGGCAGATTAATCAATTAGCGGTGACGTAGCTGCGTGGAAAATCAGTCTTTGACTTGTCCATCCAGAAAATCTGTGTAATTTGCGTAATTTGCGGTTGATCTTGCTTTATCAGAACCCGGTCAGGAATCTTCAGTCGCTTTCTTGGCGCGGCGCCCGGCGGTCTTGCGTTCGTGTTCCAACAGGTGCTCTTTGCGCAACCGAATTGTTTCCGGCGTCACTTCCACCAGTTCGTCATCATCAATGAATTCCAACGCCTGCTCCAGGGTCATGCGCTGAAATGCGGCCAGCTGCACATTTTCGTCTTTCAGGACGGTTCGGATGTTGGTCAACTGCTTGGTTTTCAGCGGGTTCACGGTCAGGTCGTTGCCGCGGCTATGAATGCCGACGATCTGACCTTCGTAGACCGCATCGCCGGGCTCGATGATCAGGCGGCCGCGCTCCTGCAGGTTGAACATGGCGTAGGCAATAGCCTTGCCGGTGCTGTTGGAAATGAGTACACCGTTGTTTCGCGAGGATACCGGGGCCGGGTTGTAGGGGCCGTAATGGTCGAACACGTGAAACAATAGCCCCGTGCCGGCGGTCAGGGTGCGAAATTCGGACTGGAAGCCGATTAGCCCACGCGCCGGTATCTGGTAGTCCATGCGCACACGGCCGCGGCCGTCTGGCTGCAAGTCTTGCAGCACGCCGCGTCGTTCGCCAAGTCGCTCCATCACAGCACCCTGGTAATCTGCCTCGAGGTCGACCACCAGCAGTTCGTAGGGTTCCTGCAACTTGCCCTCGATTTCCCGGATGATCACCTCCGGTCGTGAGATCGCCAGCTCATAACCCTCGCGCCGCATGGTTTCCACCAGGATGGAAAGATGCAACTCGCCGCGCCCTGAGATACGAAAACGCTCTGCATCTTCCGTTTCTTCCACCCGCAGGGCGACGTTGTGGCTGGCTTCGCGCAACAGGCGTTCGCGCAATTGCCGGCTGGTCAGATATTTGCCTTCGCGCCCCGCAAACGGTGACTTGTTGACGCGAAACGACATGCTGATTGTGGGCTCATCAACGGTGAGTGGGGGCAGGGCTTCGGGTTGTTCGCGATCACACAGTGTGTCGGAGATGCCCAGGCCCTCGACGCCCGAAACGGCGATAATGTCACCCGCTTCGGCCTCTTCGACCTCCACCCGGTTGAGACCATGGAAACCGAGTACCTGAAGGACGCGTGCGTTATGCTGTTCGCCGTCTGCCCGTATCACGCTGATACGTTGGTTGGGCGTGATCGAACCCCGCTGGACACGGCCAATGCCGATGATACCCACGTAGCTGTTGTAGTCCAAAGATGAGATTCTCATCTGGAACGGGCCGTCCCGGTTGACCGGGGGCGGAGCGACATGATCGATGATGGTGCGGAACAGCGGTGTCATGTCACCTTCGCGAACGGATTCTTCGAGTCCGGAGTATCCGCGCAACGCCGATGCGTACACCACGGGAAAGTCCAGCTGTTCATCGGTCGCGCCGAGCCGGTCGAACAGTTCGAACGTCTGGTCGAGGACCCAGTGCGGCCGGGCGCCGTCACGATCGACCTTGTTGATGACGACGATCGGGCGGAAACCCATTTCGAACGCCTTCTGCGTGACGAAACGGGTTTGCGGCATAGGTCCGTCCACCGCATCGACCAGCAACAGAACGGAGTCGACCATGCTCAGGATGCGTTCCACCTCGCCGCCGAAGTCAGCGTGGCCTGGCGTGTCCACAATGTTGATGTGGTACTCCGTGTCGCCGTCATTCCAGTTGATTGCGGTGTTCTTGCTCAGGATGGTGATGCCACGTTCGCGCTCCAGCTCATTCGAGTCCATGATCCTTTCAGGCGTGGCAGCACGATCGCCCAGCGTGCCTGACTGCTGCAACAGTTGGTCGACGAGTGTGGTCTTGCCATGATCGACGTGGGCGATGATGGCGATGTTCCTGAGGTTCTGGATCAAGGGTGTGGCCGGGTGCGGGAAAGGCGCGCACAGTAACGCTTTTGCCCTTTCAGTGCAATGCCAATCATGCGGTATTCATCCGCGCGAGACCTGAAATCCCAGTG
>JAHEFS010000015.1 GCA_024640045.1 Chromatiales bacterium
TTGAGGTAGTCATCCCAGTGTTCGCCGAAATACGTGAGATCGGCGGCCTGAAATTCGATCACGCGTTCGATGACAGGCGCCGCAGCATGTCGGTTTCGAGTTTGATGGGCAATCCAAAGTACGCTCTTCATGCTTCTTTGACCTGCTGTATTGGAAAGCCAAGTAAAAACCATTGGCATGGTGTAATTACCCGGCCGGGAATCGGCACAAAGTATAGCGAACCTGAAAGCTGCTTCACTGAGGTATGAAGAAGCAAACGAAACGATATGGCGTCCCCACGGGGATTGACTCGGTACTTCCTGTACCTCGCCCTCGCAATGCTCGGGTCGCTTCGCGTTCCAAATCGGCTCTCCTAACGATTTGTGACTCGCGCCGGCCCTGGCGCTCGCCCTACGGGCGTCATCGCCCTGCTCGACGTCCAACATGGCGCTCCTGCCATGTTGTCGAACCCAGTCGCGCTGTGCGCGACGCGGGATTCTCATCCCCCGACAGGCAGCAAAAAAAACCCGCCTCAAGGGCGGGTTTTTCATCGATATGGCGTCCCCACGGGGATTCGAACCCCGGTTGCCGCCGTGAAAGGGCGGTGTCCTAGGCCTCTAGACGATGGGGACATTGGTGGAGCTAGGCGGGATCGAACCGCCGACCTCTACAATGCCATTGTAGCGCTCTCCCAGCTGAGCTATAGCCCCCGGAAAGGCGCGACATGTTACTGAGTTCCCCTGCGTCTGTCAATCGCGTTTTCAGCCCACAGGAACGGGTTCTTCCTGTCCCGAAATGCCTTTTATACGATCACTTGCTGGGCGCATGGTCGAGACGCTGTGTCCCTGGGCGAGCAAGTAGCCCAACCACTTGTCCAGCACCAGGTTCTGGCGCCAACTGCGCTGCAACAAAGGTCGGCGAGGATACCAGGGGTGGGCGGTACGCCGGAACCCTTGCTCCGGGTCGAAAGCCGTGACCTCAGCAAGCCGCGCGTCGCGATAGAGACGAATGTGGGCGTCCGGGGACAGTTCCTGCTGCTCTCCTCTCGGGAAGGAGTAAGTCAGCCGCAGGAATTGTGTGTAGGGGTGACGTTCCAGGATGTCCATCCGCAACAAGGGCGAGCCGCCCACATTGGAGGTGAAGGAATCATGCACCGTGACCTCCGCCGGAATCAACAACTGGAGTTGGCGGTATATTTCGGCCTGCACCTCCTGCAGGCGCTTGAGACGAGGCCGCAGGAACAGGCTCTGTTTTTGACGGAAGGAAACCATGGCGCAAAAGAATACACAGCAGCCATGCCCAGCGGCAAGCCTTCAGAACATCTCGCGCTGCAAACCCAGTTGCAAGAGCACGCGACTGGCAATTTCCTCAACCGAGCTGTGCGTGGTATGAAAAACGGGCACCCCTTCCATGCGCAACAAACTCTCAGCAGCGTCGGTCTCTCGCAGGCACTGGCGCTGCGAGGCATAACGGCTGCCGGGTTTACGTGTTTCCCGAATCTCGGCCAGGCGCGCAGGCTCGATCATCAGCCCGACCAGCTTCGACTTGTAGCGCCGCAGAAAAGGCGGCAACCGCATCTCATCGAGGTCATCCTCGGTCAGCGGGTAATTGGCCGCCTTGACCCCAAAGTGCAACGCCATGTACAGGCAGGTCGGGGTCTTTCCCGACCGTGAAACGCCCACCAGGATCAGATCGGCATCCTTGAAATCAATACTGACGCCGTCGTCGTGCGAGAGTGCATAGTTGGTCGCTTCCATCCGGTCTTCGTAACGTCTCAGCTCGCTGGCCCCGTGGGCTTGCCCGATGACCGGCATATGGTCCACGCCCAGCGCCTGCTCCAGGGGTTCAATGAACGTGGCGAACAGATCGAGAATCACCCCCGTGCTGCCATGCAAAATTGCGCAAAGCGCTTCATCGACGATGGTGTTGAACACGATCGCGGGAGCGCCGTCCCGGGCGGAGGCCTGGTTGATGTCCGCCGCGACCTGGTGTGCAGCTTCTTCGCTATCCACGAAAGGAACCCGGAATTGCTCAAATTCCACATCAGGGAACTGCGTGATCAGGCTGTGGCCGAGAGTCTCAGCCGTGATGGCGGTGCCATCGGATATGAAAAACACGCTACGTCGAGTCATGGCTGCTTGTTAGAATGCGAATGATGAAGACACAAAAACCTACCAGGGGCAGGAAACGTTGAACCAATATATCGCATGGCTGCACGAACTGGGAATGGACGACCTGCCCCGCGTGGGCGGCAAGAACGCCTCGCTGGGTGAAATGATCTCCAATCTGTCTTCCGCTGGGGTTTCAGTGCCGGGTGGTTTTGCGACCACCGCGACTGCGTTCCAGGAGTTCCTCGATCAGTCCGGTCTGAAACGGCGGATCGACGCTGAGCTGTCCCGGTTGAACGTGGAAGACGTCCACGCACTGGCCGCCACCGGAAAACGCGTCCGTAACTGGGTGATGCAAACGCCTTTCACCGAGGGTCTGCAACGCGCGGTAACCGAGGCTTGGGCCGAACTGACACAACGCAACGGCCGGGAGCCCGAGGTTGCCGTGCGATCCTCCGCCACGGCCGAAGATTTGCCTGATGCCTCCTTCGCAGGTCAGCAGGAGACCTTCCTGAACGTACGTGGACTGAACGGCGTGCTGGAACGCATGCACGAAGTCTTCGCTTCCCTGTACAACGACCGGGCCATTGCTTACCGCGTGCACCAGGGGTTCGAGCACGAGGCGGTATCCCTATCAGCCGGCGTCCAGGTGATGGTGCGCTCAGACCTCGCCTGCAGCGGGGTCATGTTCAGCCTGGATACCGAATCCGGGTTCGACCAGGTGGTTTTCATCACTGCGTCCTGGGGACTGGGGGAAACCGTGGTCCAGGGGGCGGTCAATCCGGATGAATTCTATGTGTACAAGCCCGCGCTTCGAGCGGGCAAGCCCGCGGTCCTCCGCCGCACCCGTGGCAGCAAAGCAATCAAGATGGTGTATGGGGATGACGTCAGCGGCGGCGTCGAGACGGTGGATGTGGCGGCAGCGGATCAGATGACGTTTTGCCTGACCGACGATGACCTCGAGGAACTCGCCCGACAGGCGCTGGTGATCGAGGAACACTACGGACGCCCCATGGATATCGAGTGGGCCAAGGATGGACCCACCGGTCAGTTGCTCATCGTGCAGGCCAGACCCGAGACCGTCAAAAGCCGTGACGGCGCGAGCGGAGGACAAAGCCTGGAACGCTACCAGCTCGAATCGAAGGGTGCATTGGTCTGCGAGGGCCGGAGCATCGGTAACCGCATTGGCGCAGGCACGGCACGTGTGATCAATTCCCTGTCGGAAATGGACAAAGTCCAGACCGGTGACGTGCTGGTCACAGACATGACCGACCCGGACTGGGAACCGATCATGAAGCGCGCCGCGGCCATTGTCACCAACCGGGGAGGCAGGACCTGCCATGCCGCCATCATTGCGCGGGAGTTGGGCATACCGGCGGTGGTCGGATGCCGGGACGCAACCCAGGTCATTGCCGATGGCAGCGAGGTGACCGTGTCCTGCGCCGAGGGTGAGACCGGTTATGTCTATGACGGAAAGCTCGAGTTCCGGGTGCAACAGGATGACCTTGACACCATGCCGCCCGCGCCTCTGAAGATCATGATGAATGTCGCCAACCCGGATCGGGCCTTCGATTTCTGCATGATCCCCAATGCCGGTGTCGGCCTGGCACGGCTGGAGTTCATCATCAACCGCATGATCGGCGTACACCCCAAGGCCGCGCTCGACTACGCTCGCCAGTCCCCCGAGATTCGGACCGAAATCGACCAGCGCATGGGCGGTTACCCGGGTCCTGTGGAGTTCTACATTCAACGCCTGGCCGAGGGGATCGCGACCATCGCCGCGGCGTTCGCGCCCAAGCCGGTGATCGTTCGCCTGTCAGACTTCAAGTCCAATGAATACGCCAACCTGATCGGTGGCGCCAACTACGAACCGCACGAAGAAAACCCGATGCTCGGTTTTCGGGGTGCTTCGCGCTACGTATCAGAAGGGTTCCGCGACTGCTTCGAACTGGAGTGCAAGGCGCTGCGCTACGTGCGCGAATCCATGGGGCTAACCAATATATGGGCCATGGTGCCGTTCGTTCGCACGCTCGACGAAGGCCGCGCCGTGCTCTCGGTCATGCGTGAATTTGGTTTGGAACAGGGCGTTCACGATCTGCGCGTGATCATGATGTGCGAATTGCCATCGAACGTGATGTTGGCCGATGAATTCCTCGAAATGTTCGATGGCTTCTCGATCGGCTCCAACGACATGACCCAGCTGACCCTGGGGCTGGATCGGGACTCGGCCGAAATCGCACATCTCTTCGATGAACGGGACCCTGCCGTGATGAAGATGCTGGCCATGGCCATTCGGGCTTGCCTGGACCGGGGCAAGTACATTGGCATATGCGGCCAGGGACCTTCCGATCACCCCGAACTCGCGGAGTGGCTGCTGGATCAGGGTATCGAGAGCATGTCCCTGAACCCGGATACCGTGGTCGAAACCTGGCTCCGACTGGCAGGAGGGCGCTAGAGTTCGTCAGCCCTGACCGGCGAATTCGCCCATGAAGCCGCGATAGTGGCGTAGCTCCCCGATGGAGTCACGGATATCCGCCAGCGCCAGGTGCTGACCCTCTTTGCTCAGGCTTTCCAGTGCAGCCGGATTCCACCGCCGAGCCAACTCCTTTAGCGTGCTGACGTCGAGATTCCGGTAGTGGAACCACGCCTCCAGTTCAGGCATCAACCGGTGCATGAACCTGCGGTCCTGACAAATACTGTTGCCACACATTGGGGAATGACCCGGCAGTGTCCATTGCGTCAGGAATTCGAGCGTACCCTGTTCCGCCTCGCGCATCGACACCTGGCTTTCCAGAACGCGCTGCCACAAACCAGAGCGGCTATGTTGCTGGGTATTCCACTCGTCCATTGCCTCAAGTGATGCCAGGGGGTGGCTCACGGCATAGACGGGCCCTTCCGCCAATTCATTCAATTCGCTGTCGGTAATGATCGTGGCAATTTCGATAATCGAGTCGGTGCCGCAATCGAGCCCGGTCATTTCCAGGTCAATCCAGATCAGGCTGAGTTCCTTGCTTGGCATCATGTCTGTGTCCAGGTCCTTCGGCGGCGCGCGGCTCAGGGCATGATACCGGGGAGACGAGACTGAATCCATGCACTGGCGCCGGATTCACCTCAGGGAACAGCTACAATATCCGCATGACGCAGAAGGACGACAACCCGATGAAAATACAGTCACCTTATGCGCGCTGACCACCCCGCCCTGATACGCGTGTCTTATGGCAGTCATGGCGTGGCGCAACTGGAGGACGGCCGACAGATCGACTGCAAATACCGGAGACAGGTGGGCCGACCCTGCTGCGGCGACCAGATTCTGATGTCACTGGCCGCGGATGGGAGTGGCGCAGTCGAGCGCATTCTGCCCCGGCGCAACCAATTCGTGCGAGCGGACGCACAGCAAAGAACGAGCGTGGTGGCGGCGAACCTCGACCAGGTGCTCATCGTCATCGCACCACGCCCCCTGCCCTCCCGCGACCTGGTCGAACGATACCTGCTCGCAGTCCACAGCCTCGGCATCGAACCGGTTCTGGTGCTGAACAAGGCCGAACTGGATGGCCCTGGTGATGACTCACCGGGGGGTCAGGTGATTGAGCGGCTGGACCAGTATGAACAGCTTGGTTATCCCGTGGCGAGGACTTCCTGCAAGGCAGAACCCGGCATCACGGCCCTGGCGCCTTTACTCAAGGACCGGATCAGCATCCTTGTCGGTCAGTCCGGGGTCGGCAAGTCGTCACTCGTGCGACAACTGTTGCCCGATCTCGATATTCAGACCGGCGCCCTGTCCCGGGCAACTGGCAAAGGAACGCATACCACCACTACGACCATTCTCTACGATCTTCCTGGCGGCGGCTCCCTGATGGACTCACCTGGCGTCTGGGAGTATGGCCTTTGGCGCTTCGAGCCGCAGGAAATCGCCCATGGGTTCGTGGAATTTCAACCATTCCTGGGCGACTGCCGTTTTAACGACTGCCGCCATCGAAGCGAGCCTGGCTGCGCGATCAAGCAAGCCTGTGCAGATGGTCGGATTACCCAATGGCGTTATGACGCCTATCTCCGCATCCTGGAACAGAACTGACCCCTCTTCCAATCGGGGTAATTCCAAAATCCCTGTGATATGCTTTCCGCGAGTCAATTTGACTGGAGCAAGGTAATGACAAGGATTGTTTTTATTGGCTTTTTGTTGTTGGTATCCGGGCTCGCTCAAGCGGATGTCCTCGTGGTCGATGAGGTTCGCCAGGTAGAGCGGATGGAACTGCCCAAAAACGGCCAGAGGATGCAGGACATCGAGTCCAGCTTCGGGCAGCCCGAACAGCGTCACCAGGCCATCGGTGAACCGCCTATAACGCGCTGGGACTACAAGGATTACAGCGTTTATTTCGAACATGAACTCGTGTTGTTCAGCGTCCTCCATCCCGGTGGCGTCATCGAACGCAGTTAATCTCTTTTATGCTGTCGGACAGCCGGACTCAGACTCGTCCGGCCGTTCGCGGCACTGCCACTGATCCCCGGTCTGCGCTATCCTTGCGCCCTTTGGCCGGAATTCCATTCACATGAACGAAACGGCGACCGCCGAACCGGAGACTCCCGGGCTGGATCAGCAACCCCTGCGCAATGTCGAACGCGACGGTGTGCGCTATACGCTGCTGGGCACTGCTCACGTATCCCGAACCAGCGTCGCCGCAGTCGCCGAACTGGCGGCCAGTGGCAAATTCGACGTCGTGGCCGTTGAATTGTGCCCGGCCCGGCTGGAAGCCCTGACCCGCAAGGACAAGT
This sequence comes from Chromatiales bacterium, assembly GCA_024640045.1. Lineage (GTDB taxonomy): Bacteria > Pseudomonadota > Gammaproteobacteria > Xanthomonadales > SZUA-36 > WTJD01. The sequence goes on from JAHEFS010000015.1 coordinate 6,858, forward strand.
GGCAAGATCTCGATCTCTACCGCATTTTTCGCGAAGGTAAGGCCGGATTGGTCATGGCCAACCTGGCGCTGGGTGGTTACCAGCGACGAATCGCCGAACAGTTCGGTATCGAACCAGGCGCAGAACTAAAAGCCGCCGCCCAGGCCGCCGAAGCGCATAACATGCCGCTGCAGCTCATCGACCGTGACCTGGCCACCACGCTGAAGCGCAGCTACCGCAGCGTGCCATGGTACAAACGTCTGTATCTGACCAGTGGTCTACTGCTCAGCTCGGTCTCCTCCGAAGAAATCGACGAGCAGGCCATCGAGAAACTCAAAGAGGGGGATATCCTCGAATCGACTTTCACCGAGTTCGCCGAGCAGTCCCCCGAACTTTACGATGCCCTGATCGATGAACGTGACCGCTATATGGCGGCCCGATTACGCGATCAGAACCGCTCACATGCCGGCCAGCACATCCTGGTGGTGGTCGGAGCGGGCCACCTGGAAGGCCTCAGTAAATACCTGGCAGAAGGCGTGCAGGACCCGCATGAAGAAGTCGAGACACTTTCCGCCATGCCGCCACGGTCTCTCTGGCCGCGACTGATCCCCTGGGCCATCCTGGTGTTGGTCCTTACCGGGTTCAGTATCGGCTTTTCGCGCAGCCCGGAACTGGGCTTACGCCTGGTCACGATGTGGGTCGTGATCAACGGTGGTCTGGCCGCACTGGGAGCACTGGCCGCGCGCGCCCATCCACTGACGATCCTGAGCGCCATGATCGCGGCGCCGTTAACCTCTCTGAATCCTGCGATCGCGGCCGGAATGGTCACAGGCCTGGTCGAATCCTGGCTGCGAAAACCGCGTATATCCGACCTGGAACGCCTGCACACGGATGCCATGACGTTCAAGGGTTGGTATGCCAATCCCGCGACCCGGATCCTGTTGGTGTTTTTCTTTTCCAACGTCGGTTCGGCCATCGGCACCTGGGTGGCGGGTTTCAGGATATTCGGAGCCCTCAGTTAAAATCCAAGCCTCATGCAGATAGGACCCTACCAACTGGAAAACCCGCTGGCGCTGGCGCCCATGGCCGGCGTGACCGACTTACCCTTTCGACAACTGTGCCGCCAACTGGGCGCGGGCTACGTGGTCAGCGAAATGATCCACAGCAACCCCCGCCTTCGCGCCACACGCAAATCCCGGCTTCGCAGTTGCCACGAGGGAGAAGCTGAACCGGTAGCTATTCAGATCGCCGGCAGCGAGCCGGAGATGATGGCGGAGGCAGCTGTCTACAACGTGCAGCAAGGCGCACAAATAATCGATATCAATATGGGGTGCCCAGCCAAGAAAGTGTGTAACAAAGCGGCGGGATCCGCGTTGCTGGAACACGAAGACCTGGTTGCATCGATTCTCAGAGCGGTTGTTGAAGCCGTACGCGTTCCGGTTACACTCAAGATTCGCACAGGTCCGGAACCAGGGCGGCGCAATGGCCTGCGCATCGCCCAGATAGCCGAGGACAGCGGAGTCGCGGCACTGGCGGTGCACGGGCGTACCCGGGCCGAGCGCTTCAAAGGAACGGCGGAATACCGCACCATTCGGGAAATCTGCCGCCAAGTGAAGATTCCGGTCTTCGCCAATGGGGATATCGACACGCCCCAGGCCGCCGCCAGGGTGCTCGACTTCACCGGCGCCACAGGCTTGATGATCGGTCGCGGTGCCCAGGGCAATCCCTGGATATTCAGGGAGTTGCAGCATTTCCTGACGACAGGAAAGGTTCTGGATCCGCCCGCAGCCCGCGAAGTCGGCGCAACCATGTGTAGCCACTTGCGCCAATTGCATGCGCACTATGGCGATCAACAGGGGGTGCGCATTGCCCGCAAACACCTCGGCTGGTACCTGGCCGGACGCCCCGGTGGAGAAAAAATGCGGCAGAGACTCATGCGTGCCGAAAACGCAGAACAGCAATTGCATCTCATCGAGCAATATTTTGACAACCTCGATCAACTTGCCGCATGACTGGCATGAAGGCCGCCAATCAAGCAGAATCACCGCAGCGTCGTGCGTCATTACTCTTTCAATCCCGGGTCTGAGATGAACTGGAAAAAACAGCTGTTCAAGCCCAAGTGGCTGCACAAGGATTCAGAAGTCCGCCGCCAGGCGGTCAACAGCAGCACGGAGGCGGACTTGCTGGCCGAACTACCCCGCATCGTTCGTGAGGATGAACATCCCGACGTCCGTGCAGCGGCCGCAAGGCGAATCTCTTCCCCCCTGGTACTGGCGGATGCACTCACCTCGGAAACCGATGCGGGAACTGCCCAGGTTTTACGGGAAAGGTTGCGGCAACTGCTGATTAACAGCGCCCAGGATGACGCCCCCCAACACGAGCGCTTACAGACGGTCGAGCAGACCTCGGAGCGCGAATTGCTGGAGAGCGTGGCTGAACATGCCCAGGAACCGGAGTTGCGCCGGGCTGCGCTGGCCAGGGTGACACGACAGGGCTTCCTCGGCGACCGGGCGATCGCCGACCCGGACCCGGAAAACCGGCGACTCGCAGCCGCTGCCGTCACGCAGCAGTCGACGCTGAAACGTGTCATCGCGGCCACGCGTACCAGTGATAAAGCCCTGCACCAGGAACTGACCGAACGCCTGCATCATGAAATGCTCGCCAAGGGCGATAAATCGGCAATCCAGCAGGAGGCACTGACCGTCTGTCAGTCACTGGAACACTACCTGCAAGCGGGCGGTACACCTTCCGGGCCAGAGCTGGGCGAAATCAAACACCGGTGGTCAAAAGTAGCGCAACAGGCGCCGGAAGCGTTACAACGACGGTTTCAGAACGACCTGGATCGCCTGCAGGCACCCGTCGCTACCCAACAGGCGGCAGCCCCGGCTCCTGCGAAAACGACTGCAGAGTCGCCGCCAGAACCCAAAGCGGAACGGAAGCCCGAAGCAGCCGAAACAGAGCAAGTTGATACAGCGGAAGCGCCGGTGGCAGCCCCGCCCGATCAGCAGGCACTGGCTGCTGAACGTGAATCCAGGCGTGTCGAACAGGAGCGTCGGGAAGCACTGCTCGCCCAGTCACGACACCATTTGGAACAACTGGCTCTGGCGCTGGAGAACGGAGAGTTACACAAAGCGCTCGAAATCCGGGCCGAACTGCAGCACGCGGGCAAGGGGTTTGGCAAGGATCGAGGCTGGGCCGCCATTCAGCGCGATCTCAATGCCACGCTGGGCCGCCTTCGGGAATTGCGCGACTGGCAACACTGGGCCAACGACAAGATCCGTAAACGTCTGATCGACGACATGGAGGCGCTACCAGCGGCCGGTCTGCACCCTGACGCGGTACTGGAGCGTCTGAAGTCGCTGCAGGGCGAATGGAAAGCGCTGGAAGCGAGCGAACAGATTCCCGGCGACCGGCATTATGCAGCCGCGCCCTCAATGTGGCGCAGATTCAACGCCGCGGGACGGCAAGCATTCCAGATGACCAAGCCCTTCCTGGACAAGCGCAGCGAGGTGCAGTCGAAGCACCTGGACGAAACGCGGCAAATTGCCCAGGCATTGATCGGGCTGATCAAGGGTGAGGACACCGACTGGAAGGCGCTGGGACCCGCCATGGCCAAGGCCCGCAAGGCACTTCGATCACTTTCATCCGTGCCGGCCAAATCGCGGCAGAAGATGGCTGCGCAACTGAAGGCAGCGTTGGAAGCGGGCAATAACGCGATGCAGGCCCGGTATGGGGAAATCGAAAAAATCAAACTGAAGTTGATTCGGGAAGCAGCCCAGCTGCAGCACGCCCCGGAACGGGCAGAGGCCATTCAGCGCGCAAAAGCCTTACAGGCAGAATGGCAGTCCGCCGGCAGCCTGTGGCGCAGCCGTGACAATGAGTTATGGGGCGAATTCAGGGCCTCAATCGACCCTCTGTTCAAACAACTCGACGCTGAGCGGGAAACGGTTCGGGAAGAACAGGCCGAATCGAAGGCGGCACAAACTGCCCTGTGCCAGCAGATGGATGAGCTCGCCTCGCTGGATGACGAGCTGCTGATCGAACAGCAGGGCCGAGTGCAGGGACTGAGCGATGAGTGGCAGGAGTTTCCACAGGTTGATCGTCGCTTGCGTGAGCGTTTCGACAAACACCTGGCAGCGTTTCGTGCACGGGTTGCTGCGCAGGAACGGACCCAGGCCAAAGCACGACGACTGCTTTGGTGGGACAAGGCCGAATTGCTGCACCAGGCTGAGCACGCACTTGTGGAAGGTAAAATCGATGCCCCACTGCGGAAGCGCCTGGAAAAGACGTGGCCGGCGCCTGCCAGTCACGATACCGCGCTGGACCAGGCCCTGGATGAGCGCTTTCGGTCAACCTTGCAGGAAACGGCGGACGCCCCGGGCGCCGGGACTGATTACGACAGCGCGACCGAAGCAGCCCGTAAGATCTGTATCTGCCTCGAGTTTCTCGCCGGCATACCCACGCCGGACGAGGAGAAAGCGTTGCGGATGCAATACCAGGTCGAACGGCTATCGGCATCCATGTCGGGTGATCGCGAACGCCTGTCCGCCCGCGAGGAAGCGAGCCAGCTGGAGAGCGAATGGCTCAAGCACGCTTATCTGCCGGACCCGGCCTACAGTGAATTTGCTCAGCGTGCTCGCGTGGCCATAGATAAGATTCTAGAGGAATAAAGTGTGATAAATAGCCGAATAATAACAACTATATATTTAGTATTTATTTCTTTAATCTTCAGTCACCCGGCTTTTGCAACCGACGGTACCGAACCGGAAGCGGCCGGTACCTGGATGGCCATTTTACCGCCCGTGCTGGCCATCATCATGGCGCTGACCATGAAACGCGTGATTCCTGCCCTGTTCCTGGGCTTACTGCTCGGCGCCTGGCTGGTTGAAGGCCTCACGGTACAAGGATTCTGGAGTGGCTTGCTGGCGACTTTCCAGGTCTACGTTCTCAATGCCCTGGCGGACCGTGATCATGCTGCCATTCTGCTTTTCTCCCTGATGATCGGCGGCATGGTCGGAATTATTTCCCGGAACGGCGGCATGCAAGGCGTAGTCAATTCTATCGCTCGCTGGGCCAATTCCGTGCGGCACGCCAGCCTGGCGACGGCCTCGATGGGGCTGGCCGTATTTTTCGACGACTATGCCAATACACTGGTCGTCGGCAACACGATGCGCCCCGTGACCGATTCTCAGCGTATCTCGCGGGAAAAACTGGCCTATATTGTCGACTCCACGGCAGCGCCCGTGTCCTGCATAGCCCTGGTCACCACCTGGATTGGCTATGAAGTTGGCCTGATCGGAGATTCGCTCGACAAGATGCCTGGCATCGACATCGACGCCTACCTCCTTTTCATGAACACCATTCCCTACAGCTTCTACCCTGTCTTGGCCATTGCATTCGTCTTCATGGTGGCCTGGTCCGGTCGGGATTTCGGCCCGATGCTGACGGTGGAGCAGCACGCGCGGCAGCACGGCGTTTCCTCAGACACCGGGGGCAAGGAACACGATCACGACAGCGCCCCCATCGATCCCGTAGACGACAAGCCGCACCGGGCCATCAATGCCATTTTGCCCATTGCTGTCCTGGTTCTCGGTGTCGTCGGGGGGCTTTACGTGACAGGAAAGGCCAACGTGGAGGCAGCAGATCCCTCCCTGCGCGACATCATCGGCTCGGCCGATTCCTACAGCGCGCTGATGTGGGCATCTTTCCTGGGGGTCCTGACCGCCGCCCTGCTGAGCCTCGGTCAGCGCATTCTCGATACCGAGGAAGTCATCAACGCCTGGTACCGGGGTTTGCGCTCGATGCTCATGGCGCTGATCATTCTGATGCTGGCATGGTCATTGGGAGAAACCACCGATATTCTCCGAACCGCGGATTTCCTCGTCTCCGAACTGGGCGATACTCTGCCCGCCTTCGCCCTGCCCGCTATCGTTTTCCTGCTGGCGGCGGGAACGGCTTTTGCCACGGGCAGCAGCTGGGGCGCCATGGGCATCCTGGTGCCCCTGGTCATGCCGCTGACCTGGGCTGTACTCCAGGCACAAGACCTCGCTGACCCGGAACACATGCACATCCTGTTTTCGGCCGTGTCCGCGGTACTGGCCGGCGCTGTCTGGGGCGACCACTGTTCACCAATTTCCGATACCACGATCCTGTCATCACTGGCATCCGGCTGTGACCACATCGAACATGTTCGCACGCAATTGCCCTACGCTGTCCTGGTCGGCATCACCGGGCTTCTGGCTGGGACTTTGCCCGTAGCACTGGGGCTGCCCTGGTGGCTGGGGATGCTGATTGGCCTGGTCATTCTCGCGGTACTGCTGCGCCTGTTCGGCAGCAAAAGCGAAGCCGCTGTGAACTGAGCTACCCGGCGCCCAGATCAGCCGAACGGGGCTTGTCCCTGCCGGCGCCATCCGTTACAGTTCGCGCCCTGCCGCAGCCGTCCATCGCAAGCCCGTGAGTCATCGCCCCCTAGAAGCCAGGATCGAAGCCCTCCGCTCAGTGGAGTGGAACGGTTTGCGGGGCAGCAGCCAGGCTCTGGCACTTGCCTCGGCGGCTGCCCGGCACGAGGGTGTGCTCCTGCTTGTTGCACGCTCCAGCCACCAGGCGCAAGTATTTAACCGGGATATTCGCCTGCTTGGGTCGAGTGATTTGCCCGTGGTCCTGTTTCCCGACCGCGAAACCCTGCCCTATGACCCGTATTCTGCCCACCCGGACATCGCCTCTGAACGGCTGGCGGCATTGACGCGTATTGCGTCTTTACGCCAGGGAATCGTGGTTGTACCGGCCGCCACCCTGACACAACGTTTGCCGCCCAAAACGTTCGTCCTGGGACACTCTTTTGATCTGGCCCCTGGCGACGCATTGGCCATAGAGCCCTTTCGCGAGCGCTTGCTACAGGCTGGTTATGAGTCCAGTGAACAGGTCTACCAGGCGGGGCAATTTGCGGTACGCGGTTCGGTCATCGACCTGTACCCGGCTGGCTTTGATTCACCACTGCGCATCGATCTTTTCGACGAGGAGATCGAGAGCATCAGGCTGTTCGACCCGGAAACGCAGCGCTCGACCGAAGGCATGGATGCCCTGAAGATGCTGCCTGCCCGAGAGTACCCATGCGACCCCGCAGCCCTTGATGCGTTCCGCAGGGCCTTCCGTTATCGATTTGCCGTCGATACCCGGAAGGTCGCTATGTACCAGGATCTGCGCGCCGGGCTGCACCCACAGGGTCTTGAGCATTACCTGCCGCTGTTTTATGAACAAACCGAGTCTCTGCTCGACTTCCTGGCAACGGACCCGGTACTGGTAATGCAACAGGGCGCTGGTGAATCCATGCAGCGGTTTGAAGGTCAAACCCTGGAGCGGTGGGAGCAGCGCCGCCATGACACCGAGCGGCCCATTCTCGAGCCCGCCGAACTCTATTTTCCCGCGAAGGAAGTGGCAGAGCGGACAGCGGGCTTCAACGCCGTGCTGCTGGGCGAACCGGCCCGGCAAATCTCCCGGACCGTGACCTTCTCCACTTCGCCACCACCGGACCTCAATATTCACCAGCGCAGCCAGGCAGGAACCATCGACTTGCAGGCGTTCTGCAGCCGGTTCCCGGGCCGCATCCTGTTTGCGGCCGACACCGCGGGACGACGCGAGTTCCTGGCCGACACCTTGCGCGCGTTCGGGCTGAAGCATGAGAAATTCGAAAACTGGCCCGGTTTCCTGGACGCCCAGGCCAAGGTCGGCCTGACCGTTCTTCCCATCGAGGAAGGTTTCGTTCTTGGCGAAGAGATCGCGGTTCTGACCGAGGCACAGCTATTTGGCGGCAGAGCCCGAACCCTGACCCAGCGCGCGCCGGCCGGCCGCGATCCAGAGACCATCATCAGGGATCTGACCGACTTGACCGAAGGGGCGCCGGTCGTCCACGAGGACCACGGCGTCGGGCGCTATCGCGGCCTGGAAGTGCTGGAAATCGATCAGCGGCCCGCGGAATTCCTCATGCTCGAATACGCTGGCGCTGACAAGTTGTACGTACCAGTCTCTTCTTTGCACCTGATCAGCCGGTATACGGGCACCGCCCCCGAGCAGGCGCCCCTGCACCGGCTCGGGGGTGAGCAATGGGAAAAAGCCAAGCGCCGCGCGGCTGAGAAAGTCCGCGATGTGGCGGCCGAATTGCTGGACCTGTACGCACGTCGGCAGGCAAGAGAGGGGTTCGCTTTCCCTCTCGACCACAAGATGTACCTGGAGTTTTCCTCAGGTTTTCCGTTCGAGGAGACCATCGACCAACAGCGGGCGATCGACGCGGTACTGGCAGACATGGAATCCGATCAGCCCATGGATCGCGTGGTCTGCGGAGACGTCGGTTTCGGTAAAACCGAAGTGGCTTTGCGGGCCGCCTTTCTGGCCGTGCAAGGCGGACGCCAGGTGGCGTTGCTGGTCCCGACCACCCTTCTCGCGCAGCAGCATCACGCCACATTCGCCGATCGCTTCGCCGACTGGCCCGTACGTATCGAATTGCTGTCCCGTTTTCGAACCGGCTCACAAAACGAAGGAGTGCTGGCCGACCTTGCCAAGGGTAATGTCGATATTGTGATCGGTACGCACCGACTGCTGCAGCGCGATATCGGATTCAGCCGGCTGGGACTGGTTATCATTGACGAGGAGCAGCGATTCGGGGTGCGACAGAAGGAACGGCTTAAACAATTGCGGGCCGAGGTAGATCTGTTGACGCTCACGGCAACGCCCATACCCCGAACCCTCAACATGGCGATGTCCGGTATCCGGGACCTGTCGATCATCGCCACACCGCCGGCCAGACGCATGGCTGTCAAAACCCTGGTTGTGCAATGGGACCGAGGTGTCTTGAGGGAAGCCCTGCAACGGGAAATCCAGCGAGGCGGGCAGGTATTCTTCCTGCACAATGAAGTCCGAAATATTGAGCGAATCGCCCGCGAAGTGGGCGAACTGGTGCCGGAAGCACGCATCCGCGTTGCCCATGGGCAGTTGAAGGAGCGCGAACTCGAACAGGTGATGCTCGACTTCTATCGACAGCGTTTCAACGTGCTGGTGTGTACGACCATCATCGAAAATGGCATCGACGTGCCGACCGCGAACACCATCATCGTCAACAAGGCGGATCACTTCGGGCTCTCCCAGTTGCACCAGTTACGCGGCAGAGTCGGTCGCTCTCATCACCGGGCATACGCCTACCTGGTGGTACCCGATCAGCGCTCGATGACTTCCGACGCCCGCAAACGCCTCGAAGCAATCGCATCACTCGAGGAATTGGGCGCAGGGTTCACCCTGGCGACGCACGACATGGAAATCCGGGGTGCGGGCGAACTGCTTGGCGAAGACCAGAGCGGCCAGATCCAGCAAATTGGCTTCAGCCTTTACAGCGAGTACCTTCAGCGCGCTGTCAACTCACTTCGCGCGGGCCAGGAACCCGACCTGGACGGCCCACTGCACCGTGGCGCGGAGGTCGAGTTGCACGTACCCGCCCTGATACCCGAAGACTACCTGGTGGACGTGCACGCCCGGCTGACGCTGTACAAGCGGATTGCCAGCGCTCCGGATGAGGCGGCGCTGAGAGATCTGCAGGTCGAAATGATCGACCGCTTCGGCCTGCTGCCCGAGGCAGTCAAGAATCTATTTTTCATCGCGCATTTACGTACGCAAGCCAACGCGCTTGGTGTCGCGCGAATCGATATCGGCGAGAACGGAGGGCGAGTGGAATTCGCTGAACGGACAACCGCCGACCCTGCCGCTCTGCTCAAACTCATGCAGGAAAGACCGGATCGCTATCGCCTGGACGGGCCACAGAAATTACTCCTGCGCCTGGATCAGGCCGAACCTTCAGAGCGAATCGAATTGAGCCAGTCATTGCTGTCGAGACTGGCGCCGGGCTCCGCCGCATGACCGCAGTGCAAATTGCCGCCAACGAGGTGACAATAGGACCATGAGTAAGCGCAACGTCAGCCGGATGCACCTGCCTGGACAGCTGATCCTGCTGGCCTTGCTGGCCCTCCTGCCACTCTCGGCCAGTTCGGAGAGCGGCGCGTACCGGATCGAAATACTGATCTTTCGTTACAGCAACAGCACAGCCACTCCCTATTCAACCGAACAAATCAGCCATTTTCCGCGCGCGTGGCGCTTGTTCGAACCCCGACTCCGGCCGATTGCGGAAGACCCTGCCCCGCTGGGCGCCATGAGCGACCCAATGCGTTCAGCGTGGCGCAGCCTGGAACGGAATGAGGATTTTGAACCGCTCGAATTCCAGACCTGGGAGCAGTCGCGGATCGATTACCATCCGCCCATCCGCATGCACGATGACGAAGTTCTGTTTGAACGGCTGGAGGTGCCAGGCAGCGAGGCCTGGGTCGATCTTACGGCAGACGACCTTTTTGCACCCTACCGCGAATCCTGGTACCGCCTGGACGGCACCGCGCAGTTACGGAGAACCCGTTTCCTGCACCTCGACCTGAACCTGGAATTTCGGGTCGAACTCCTGCCGGCGGAAGAAGGTCTGGAGCCGCTGCCCGACCCGACGACCTCCGCAATCGCAGACGTTCGGACGGCAAGGACCAATAAGCCCACCGTTACCCTGAAGCCAGCGCCCTACTGGAATCCCCCGGCTCCTCTCACCACACCACAGGTTTCGCTGGAACCTCCCGTTCCCGGCGCTCTCGTCCATCGCCTGCAGGAGTCCCGGCAAATCCGCACGGGCGAAGTCCAATATTTCGACACACCCTACCTGGGCGTACTGGCCCGGGTGACGGCCACGGACGGCGAGTGACACGCGCACCGGTAGCGCTCGGGTACAATGACCACGGTTGAGCACCCGCACGAAACATCACTAGGAGCAAGGCATGAATCTCGAGAAAGTCGCGTTTGCGTTTTTCATCGTCCTGGCACTGACCCTGAATTTTGGGTTCTTCGTGGGAGAGATCGACAACGCCGCCCACCACGGAGCACTGGAACTGGGCGCCGCACTCGGCGTCAGCCTCATCGCCACGGTACTCAAATTCGGCGACAGGTCACAATTGGGCGCAGTCATGCTGGCCACCAGCCTGGTGGCTGACTTGCAACTCGCACTGGCAGCCGGCACCTGGACCTGGGCCGCCAACGTTTCCGGTGACGGCATGACGTCGGAAGTAATGGCGCATGTCGTTTCACTTTCCGGCGGCGCCCTGTTGGCGAACCTCGTATCGGTCACCCTGCTGGTCGCGGAGACGGTCAGCATTCGGCGCTGAGACGCTCGGGCCGAGAGGTAAAGCCCGGTGAACGACATCCTGTGGCTCACCATGCGGCGCATGCGGCTGCCGCTCATCCTGTTGCTGATCGTCTATTTCGGGTCGGTTTTCGTCATGGTCAGCGTGCCCGGCGTGGACGACACAGGGCAAACAGTCCACCTGACTTTCCTGGATGCCGCCTACTTTGTCACGATCATGGCGACCACGATCGGCTTCGGCGAGGTTCCATTCCCCTTCAGCCCGGGACAGAGAATGCTGGTGCTGGCCATCATCCTGCCCAACGTTGTGGCCTGGGTGTACTCCATCGGCGCCATTCTGGGCCTGTTTCTCGACCCGGAGTTCAGGGGCGTTCTGCGCCGCAGCCGGTTTGTGCGCCGAATTCATTGGCTGGGTGAACCGTTCTTCATCGTTTGCGGCTGCGGGAATACCGGCAGCCTGGTGGTGCGGGGCCTGTTACGGCGAGGTTTCAATGCAGTCGTACTGGAGCGGGACCCCGAAACCGTTCACCGCTTATTGCTGGAGGACGAACTCGCGCACGTCCCCGCCCTCGCCTGCGATACCAGCGATCGCGACAACCTTGAAAGGGCGGGCCTGCGTAATCACGACTGCCGTGGGGTCATCGCCACCACCAACGATGATCACGTCAATCTGAAGATCGCGATCACGGCCAAACTGTTGCGCCCAGAACTGCCGGTGCTCGCACGCAGCGAAACTGCCCGTGTCAGTGACAACCTGAGGTCGTTTGGCACCGACGCGGTAATCGATCCCTATGCGATTTTTGCCGAAAGGCTCTATCTCGCGCTGAGTTCCCCCATCAAGTACCTGGTGCAGGACTGGCTGATCAGCGTGGAGGGGACCAACCTCAGGGAGCGACTGGATCCGCCGATTGGCCGCTGGATCGTGTGCGGCGCTGGCCGGTTTGGTGAACGCATGCTGGACCGCCTGACAGAGAGCAAGCTGCCGTTCACCGTGGTCGATGTGCACGAAGAGCGCCTGGGCAAATACCCCAACGCGGTGCTGGGGCGAGGCACGGAAGCCCATACCCTGCGGGAGGCTGGCATTCAGGACGCTGTGGGGATTGTCGCCAGCACCGGGGACGACATAGACAACCTGTCCGTGATCATGACCGCACGCGAACTGAATCCGAACCTGTTCCTGGTGGCCCGCCAGGAACGCCACGCCAACGATGCGCTGTTCGAGGCGGTCAATGCAGACCTCATTGCCAAGCGTAGCCACATCGTCGCACGACGCATACTCGCCATCGTCACCACTCCTTTGCTGCAAACATTCCTGCAATACCTGGTGACACAGGATGAAGACTTTTCCGAACGCGCCCTGGCCCGGCTCAAAGCGGTTCTCCACGGCAGAGCGCCAACCATGTGGGCGGTAACCCTGGAAGGTGATTATGGCGCCGGCTTGCGCCTGGCGCGAAGGGATGGCATTCGCCTGCAGCTGGACCACATCACGCACAATACCCGAAGCATCGAGGCCGAACGCCTGGATTGCGCCTGCCTGGTATTGGAACGCGGCGCCCAGAGAATCTTCCTGCCCAACGGCGACCAGGATCTGATGGAGGGCGATCGCTTGCTGTTTGCCGGACGTGGCGCCGGTCGACGGGAAATGATGTGGGGCCTGAGTGATGAGAATGCCCTGGTCGGGCACGCCACCGGAAAACAGTTGCCTCGCGGTGCAATCTGGCGCTGGCTCTGGCGGCGTCAGCGCGGATCCCGTAGTTAGCTTTCCAGCGTGAAGGCGTCAGCATCCGCCAGGAACGGAAGTTTTCGACGAACGCCCTGGAGGTCAGTCAGCCGAATTGTCACTTGCTCCACAGCCTCCTCACCCTCCAGCAGGAGCAGCGTATCACCCAGCGGTCCGTGGACCACGCTGCGGCCAGGGTAACGCTTTTTGAATCCATCCAGGCCGACCCGATTTACCGCCGCGACAAAACTCTGGTTTTCGATCGCCCGCGCGCACAGCAGCGTGTTCCAGGCAGCTACCCTCGGCTCGGGCCAGTTGGCGACCACCAGCAACAAGTCGTAGTCGGAACGGTTCCGACACCAGACCGGGAAGCGGATGTCGTAACAAATTTGCGGGCAGACCCGCCAGCCCCGGTAATCCCAGACCACGCGCTCTTTGCCCGCGAGATAGCGTTCGTTCTCGCCGCCGTAGCCAAACAGGTGCCTTTTGTCGTAGTAACGCACCTCGCCCGTGGGCTCCACCCAGAGCAGTCGATTGCGCCGCCCGGCAGGGGTAGCGATCACCGCGCTTCCGGTGACAACACAATCCAGCCTTTGGGCCATCTCCGCCATCCAGGCCAGCGTGGGTCCGTCCATCCCCTCTTCCGAGGTGCTTTCATCACCCAGGAACCCGGTCGTGAAGGTTTCCGGCAGGATAGCCACATCCAGACCGGGACCGGCGCGCAGCAGCAATTCTTGCAGGTGTTCACGGTTGGCCAGTGGCTCACGCCAGCTGAGTTCAGCCTGGATCAGGCCTATGCGCATCGATTCGAGGGTTTCCATCCTGCATCCTGACTTGAGCGAAAGACAAAGGCATTGTAATGCCTCGCCGGACCATCGCGCGCAGCTCAGGCAACGAACAGGTAGTCGCTGCCCTCATGCCGCCCCAGGCCGTCCAGGTGCGCTTGTATTTCCGCCCGGGCATACCGCGCCCCCACGGCGACAAGGATAAACTCATCACCGTCTGCAGTGGCCTCTATCGGCAACACCGGCTGGCCGCGCTTCAGGCCGCCTATTCGCCTGGGATGCACATCGATAAAACCCGATACCGGGATGCCCTCAGCGGCCAACAGATCGTAAAATCGTTTCCCCGTCGGGCCAGCACCCCAGATCAACAGTCGTCGCTGGGGCAAGCGATTCCGGGCAAGGTAATGGGCCTTGGCCTGCTGGAAACGCTGCAGCGAGTAGCGCGCATCCGTGCGGGTCAGGCGGTGGTCGTGGTCCCGCCATCGCAGCAGGATGCCCTCGGGCTTCGCCATCCGGATGCCCGCCGCGTCGGCGCGCAGGTACAGATCGTAGTCCTCGGGCCATTCAGGATCCCGGTAGCCCTGCAGGCTTTGAATCACCTCCAGACGAAATAGCGCCGTTGGGTTCGGTATCGGACTTTCGATATACATGGCGTGCCGGATGGATTGCGGGGTGCGCAAGGAGTTGAGCCAGTCGCGATACAGGAGGTTACCTTCACCGACGCCTTCCTCCGCAAAGAAGTCCACGCAAGCGCCCACGATCCCGAGGCTGGGATCCTGCTCCAGCATCCTTACCTGGGTAGCCAGTCGTTCCGGATGGGAAAGATCATCGGCGTCCATGCGGGCAATAAACTGGCCCCTGGCCTCCGCCAGGCCCGCATTGAATGCCGCCGCGACTCCGTGACCCGCCGCCTTCAACATGATGACCCGTTCATCGCCCAGATCCAGTGCCTGCACGGCCCCGTCGTCGCTGTGGTCATCGACCAGCAACAACTCGAGATCACATAAGGACTGCTGCAGGATGCTTTGCACCGCTCCGGCCAGGAACGGGCCACCGTTCCGGACCGGCAGAATGACCGATACAGCGGGTGTCACGTGCCCGTGGAATTCAACGCGCGTTCAGGCCTCGGGCCGCATGTAAGGGAACAGCAGCACATCACGGATGGAGGCGGAGTCGGTCAACAGCATGACCAGGCGGTCGATTCCTACGCCTTCCCCGGCAGTGGGCGGCAGGCCATATTCCAGTGCGCGGATGTAGTCCTCGTCGAAATGCATGGCCTCGAGATCGCCCGCGTCCTTGTTCGCCACCTGGGCCTGGAAACGCTCAGCCTGGTCCTCCGGATCGTTCAGCTCGGAAAAGCCGTTGGCGATTTCACTTCCGCCAACGATCAGCTCGAAACGATCAGTGACCCGGGGGTCCTGGTCATTGCGACGCGACAGTGGCGAGACTTCGGTTGGATAGGCCGTCATGAAAGTTGGTTGAATGAGATTCCGCTCAACCGTGGCCTCGTAGAGCTCGGTCAGTAGCTTACCTGGACCCCAGTTGTCTTCGACATGGACCTCGCGCGCCTTGCAAGCCACGCGCAAGCTTTCCAGGTCCCACAAATCGGCATCGGCAAGATCCGGGTTGAACTGGCGAACGGCCTGTTCCACGGTGAGTCGCTGGAAGGCGGGTCCGAAATCGATGTCCTGCTCCTGGTACCGCACCTTCGTGTTTCCGGTCAGTGTTTCCGCCAGGCCGCGCAGCATGTCTTCTGTCAGGTCCATGAGGTCATTGAAATCGGCGTAGGCCCAGTAGAACTCCAGCATGGTGAATTCCGGGTTATGCCGCGTGGAAACCCCTTCGTTGCGGAAATTCCGGTTGATTTCGTACACGCGGTCGAGCCCACCCACGGTCAGGCGTTTCAAATAAAGTTCAGGCGCCACCCTGAGGTACATGTCCAGGTCCAACGCGTTGTGATGGGTGACGAAGGGCCGAGCAGTCGCGCCGCCGGGAATGGGGTGCATCATGGGGGTTTCCACCTCCAGAAACTCCCTCCCGGGCGCCTCCATGAACTGCCGGATGAAACTGATGACGCGGGAACGCGCACGAAACACTGTGCGGGACTCCTCGTTCATGATCAGATCCACGTAGCGCTGCCGGTAACGGGTCTCGGTATCGGTCAGGCCGTGCCATTTCTCCGGCAACGGTCGCAGTGACTTGGTTAACAACCGCAAATCGGCGGCGCGGACCGACAACTCACCTTTCTGCGTCCGGAAAATGTCGCCGCTGGCGCCGATGATATCGCCGATATCCCATTGCTTGAACAGGGCGTAAGCCCCCTCAGGCAAGTTATCGCGCTGGACGACCAACTGGATCGAACCGCTGGCATCCTGCAGGCGAACAAAGGCGATCTTGCCCATGACCCGCTTGGCCATCATGCGCCCGGCCACGGCGAACTGTTCCGTGTTTTCCCCGAGTTCCTCTGCGCTGTCGCCTCCGAAACGCCGGAGCAACTCATCGGCGGTGACGTTGGGTCTGAAATCGTTGGGGTAGGCCTGACCATCCGCTTTCAATTGGTGTAGCTTGGCCCGGCGTTCCGCGATCAACCGGTTCTCATCGGGACCGGCATCCGCGGACGTCGGCGTTATGGGCTGCTTGTCTTGCGCCATGTTCTCTTTTCCTGCTTACAAACCCTGTTTCAGGGAGGCTTCCACGAATGGGTCCAGGTCACCGTCGAGGACGCCCTGGGTGTTGCCCACTTCCACGCCGGTGCGCAGATCCTTGATGCGCGACTGGTCCAGGACGTACGACCTGATCTGGCTACCCCAACCGATGTCCGATTTCGAATCCTCCAGCGCCTGCTGTTCTTCGCTGCGCTTCATCATCTCCAGCTCGTACAGCTTGGCACGAAGTTGCTTCATCGCCTGATCCTTGTTCTTGTGCTGCGAACGATCATTTTGGCACTGCACGACGGTACCGCTGGGCAGATGGGTGATGCGAACTGCGGACTCGGTACGGTTTACGTGCTGCCCGCCCGCGCCCGAGGCGCGGTAGACGTCGATGCGCAAATCCGCGGGGTTGATGTCGATCTCGAAACTGTCATCGACCTCCGGGGACACGAACACCGCCGCGAACGACGTATGCCTGCGATTGCCCGAATCGAAGGGTGATTTACGCACCAGTCGATGTACGCCCGTTTCGGTCCGGCACCAACCGAAGGCATAATCACCCTTCAGGTGCACGGTCGCGCTTTTGATACCCGCGACCTCTCCCGCTGACACTTCGATCAGTTCAGCGCCCCAACCGCGGCGCTCGGCCCAACGCAGGTACATCCGCAACAGCATTTCCGCCCAATCCTGGGCCTCAGTGCCCCCTGAACCGGCCTGGATGTCCAGGTAACACGGGCGATCGTCCATCTCACCGGAAAACATCCGCTGAAATTCGAGTTTCTCCACGTCGGTTTCCACCACCTGAAGATCCTCGGCCACCGCATCCAGGGTGTCCTGGTCGTCCTCGTCTGCCGCCAGTTCGAGCAAATCACTGTTGTCGATAAGCGACTGGTCTACGCGCTGCAGCGTACCGATGACATGCTCCAGTTGGGCGCGCTCGCGACCCAGGGACTGGGCGCGCTCAGGGTCGCTCCAGATCTCCGGGTTTTCGAGTTCTCGCTGGACTTCTTCCAGTCGGTCTTGCTTCAGATCGTAGTCAAAGATACCCCCTCAGCGCATTGCAGCGGCTACGGAGGTCATCGAGCAGATTGTTGAGTTGGTTGAGTTCCACAGATCAGTGTCGGTCAGTGCGGGGACAAGCCGAGCATTTTACACCAAGGCAGAGACTGTCAGCCGACAAATTGACACGAAATCCTTTCATTCCAGGGCCATCGGTGTGTCGTCGCCGGGACAGCCCGAGTCAGATTACCGTGGCAGATCGCTTTGGCTCAGCCCTTTCCGACGCTCACCAGGTGCTCCACGATCAGCTGACACGAGCGCTCACCGCGAAAATAATTGACATCCAGCCGGTAAAGCGCGCGCAAGGCAGAGTTGCCCTGCAGGTCCTCGGGGAGTGTGCCGAAGGCAATGGCGTCAATCGGTTCATGGCCATCCAGTGGCCGCAGGACCATTTTGAGATGAGCACCGCCAACAATTCGTTGATCGATGATTTCAAAGGCTCCTTCGAACAAGGGTTCCGGGAATTGCTGGCCCCACGGTCCCAGGTCACGCAGCGCCAGGGCGGTCCCCAGGTTCAGCTCCCGGGCTGACAATTCTCCGTCACTGAACACCTCAGGTGTCAATGAACGATCCCCCAGAAAAACCCGGGCGCTCTCCTCCAGTGCCGATTCGAAAAGCTGCAGCCCCCCTAATGACAGGGTCAGACCGGCAGCCATCGCGTGTCCGCCAAAGCCCTGGATGAGACCGGGGTGACGGGTATCGACGTGCGCCAACAAATCTCGCATGTGCAAGCCCTTGACCGAGCGGCCGGACCCCTTGAGTATCTCACTGCCCTCGGCCTCGGGCGCAAATACCACAACCGGCCTGTGCAGTGTGTCCTTCACCCGGGAAGCCACCAGGCCCACGATGCCCTGGTGCCACGATTCATCGTGTAAACACAGGCAGAGCGGGAGCTCCTCACGGCTGAGCCGGTCGAGCAATGACTCGACTTGTTGCATGGCGTCCGCCTGCATTTGCTCCTGCAGTTCCCGGCGGCTGCGATTGTATTCATCGAGCTGTCCGGCCAGGCCCATGGCCTCGTCTGCATCGTCGCTCAGCAGGCAACGGATTCCGACACTCATGTCTTCGAGGCGGCCGGCGGCATTCAGCCGCGGCGCCACGGCAAAACCCAGGTCGCTGGCAACCAGGTGCCGGTAATCGCGCTTACCCAGTCGCAGAAGCGCCAGCAATCCAGGCCTGGCCAACCCACGCCGAATCCGTTCGATACCCTGCCGCACCAGCACCCGGTTGTTCTGGTCAAGCGGTACCAGGTCGGCCACGGTACCCAACGCGACCAGATCCAGAAATTGGGCCAGGTTGGGTTCGGCGCGCCGCGGACCGAACCAACCGCGTTCCCTGAGCACTGTTCGCACGGCGCTCAACAGGTAAAACATGACCCCTACCCCGGCCAGGGCTTTGCTCGGAAAGGCATCCCCGGGGCAATTGGGATTGACGATCGCATGCGCTTCGGGGAGCACCTCGCCCGGCAAATGATGGTCCGTAACGATCACGGTGCAACCCAACTCGCGCGCTCGTGACACGCCCGCGTTACAGGCGATACCGGAATCCACGGTCACCAGGACTTCTGGCAACTCGTCCCGCAGGGTCTCGACCAGCCCAACGGTCAATCCATAGCCGAACTCGAAACGATTGGGGACACGGAAACGAACGCGTCTGGCGCCCATCGCCTGTAAAGCGGCGACGGCCAGCGCCGTTCCGGTCGCCCCGTCAGCGTCGAAGTCGCCGGCTATCAGGATATCGCGCCCATCGCAGACGGCGTCCGCGAGCAATGAGGCGGCGCTGGCGAGACCGGAGAGCTGAGCCGGAGAATGCAGGCGCTGCAGGCCCAACTCGAGCTGTTCAGCTTCTGAAACGCCGCGCCCGAGCAATACTCTCCGCAAAACCGGGCTGAGCGATGCGGGGAGATGATCCCCGTTGGCGGGCAGTGGACGGAGCTTGATCCGGCGGGCGTCGATCATTCAGTGAAGCGGCCTGGCACCCGGGCTTCAGACGTATTCGACAGCAACGATCTCGAGCTCGCGGTCACCGGCCGGCGCCCGGAATGAAACCACGTCACCTTCCTGTTTGCCAATCAGGGCACGGGCAATAGGCGATGATATCGCCAGGCGCTGATGCTTGATATCAGCCTCGAGGTCACCAACGATCTGGTAGCGGGTTTCGTCCCCGGTTGCCTCGTCACTCACGGTCACGGTCGCTCCAAAGACCACTTTTCCACCCGGGTTGAGCTTGGTCACATCGATGACCTGGGCGGTCGAAAGCGCTGCCTCGAGCTGCTGGATGCGGCCCTCGATAAAGCCCTGCTGTTCACGGGCGGCGTGATATTCGGCATTTTCCTTGAGATCGCCATGCGCACGGGCCTCCGCGATTGCGGCGATGATCTCCGGGCGCGCAGTCTTCTTCAGATGCGCCAGTTCTTCGCGCAATTTCTCTGCGCCTGTCCGTGTCAGTGGCTGGCGTGTCATTGATGCATGCTCCTGTGCAGTTCCTGGAGGCTATGCACTTCAACCTCCCTTTCGTGATCGATGGCCTGAAGCGTCGCCCAACCCCGGGGAATTGTCGTCGTGTAGGGGATGTGCCGCTGCAATGCCTCTCGGCGAATCGAGAACGAATCCCTGATCGCCAGGCGGCCCTCGGTCGTGTTGATGATAAAACGAATCTCGTCGTTCTTGATGGCATCTACGATATGCGGACGGCCTTCCGTGACCTTGTTGACCTGTTCGCAATAAAACCCGCGGGATCGCAAGTAACGACAGGTCCCTTCGGTGGCCACCAGCGTATAACGCCGTTCCAACAGGTCCTCGGCCAGCGGAACCAAAGTCTCCTTGTCCGCATCACGCACACTCAGGAAAGCCCGCCCAGGAACCGGGATACCCTGTCCAGCGCCTTTCATGGCCCGGGCGCATGCCGCTCCGAAACTGTTACCAACACCCATCACCTCACCGGTCGAGCGCATCTCCGGTCCCAGGATCGGGTCAACACCGGGAAACTTGATGAATGGGAACACCACTTCCTTCACTGAGAAAAACTCGGGGATTTTCTCCTCGGTCGCACCCTGCTCACGCAAGCTGATGCCGGCCATGCAACGGGCGGCGATGGAGGCCAGAGGAACACCGGTCGCCTTGGAAACGAACGGCACCGTGCGGGACGCCCTGGGGTTGACCTCGAGCACGAAGATATCGTCTCCACGCAAGGCAAATTGCGCATTCATGAGGCCGATCACGCCCAGCTCCAGTGCCATCTGGCGCATCTGCTTGCGCAGCTCATCCTGCACTTCCGGCGTCAGTGAGTATGGCGGGATCGAGCATGCTGAATCGCCCGAGTGGACACCGGCCTGCTCAATGTGCTCCATGATGCCGCCGATCAGCACGTCCTTGCCGTCGCAGATCGCATCGACGTCGATCTCGGTGGCATGATCGAGAAACCGGTCCAGCAAGACCGGGGAATCATTCGAGACCTTGACTGCGTCGCGCATGTAGCGTTGCAGTTCTTCTTCACTATGAACAATATCCATGGCTCGCCCACCCAGCACGTAAGATGGCCGGACGACCAGCGGGTAGCCAATTTCCTCGGCCAGAACGATGGCCTGGTCCACGCTGCTGGCGGTGCGATTGGGCGGCTGCTTGAGGTCCAGCTGCTGCAGTAATTTCTGAAACCGCTCCCGGTCCTCCGCCAGATCGATGGAGTCCGGCGAAGTACCAATGATGGGTACACCGGCCGCTTCGAGCGCGCGGGCGAGTTTCAGCGGCGTCTGGCCGCCGAACTGAACGATCATGCCGTGCGGGTTCTCGACATGGACAATTTCGAGCACATCTTCCAGCGTCAGCGGCTCGAAGTACAACCGGTCAGACGTGTCGAAATCCGTGGAAACCGTCTCAGGGTTGCAGTTGACCATGATGGTTTCGAAGCCCTCATCACGCAACGACAGCGCTGCGTGCACACAGCAATAGTCGAACTCGATCCCCTGGCCAATGCGGTTCGGGCCGCCGCCAAGCACGATGATCTTCTTGCGCGCGGTAGGATCGGCCTCACACGTTTCCTCATAGGTGGAGTACATGTAGGCCGTACTGGTGGCAAACTCAGCAGCGCAAGTGTCTACGCGCTTGTACACGGGCCGGATCCCCATAGCCTGGCGGATACCTCGAACCGCCTGCTCGTCGGTACCCAACAACTGCGCCAGGCGGCGGTCGGAAAAGCCCTTTCGCTTCAGCGTGCGCAAGCCGTTTTCGTCCAGTGCATCCAGGCTGCTCCCACTCAACCGGGTCTCCTGCTGCACCAGGTCTTCAATCTGGGCCAGGAACCAGGGATCAATACCGGTGAGTCGCTGCACATCAGCCTGAACCAGGCCTTCGCGGAACGCATCGGCCACGAAAAGGATGCGCTCGGGTCCAGGCTCGCGCAGCTCGCGCAAGAGATTCTCGCGCCGTTGCTCCGGATTACCCCCTTCCAGGATCGGATTCAGTCCATCCCGGCCCGTCTCCAGGCTGCGCAGGGCCTTCTGCAAAGACTCCTGGAACGTGCGGCCGATGGCCATGGCCTCGCCCACCGACTTCATCTGGGTTGTCAGCCTGGAATCCGCTGCCGGGAATTTTTCAAATGCGAAACGGGGAATCTTGGTAACAATGTAGTCGATACTGGGTTCGAACGAAGCGGGCGTCGCACCGCCCGTGATTTCGTTGCGCAACTCATCCAGCGTGAATCCGACGGCCAGCTTGGCCGCCACCTTGGCGATGGGGAAGCCGGTGGCCTTGGAGGCCAGGGCCGAGGAACGGGAAACCCGCGGGTTCATCTCGATAATGACAATGCGGCCATCCTCGGGGTTGACGGCAAACTGGACGTTCGATCCACCAGTGTCCACACCGATTTTACGCAGCACTGCGATCGAGGCATCCCGCAACCGCTGATACTCCTTGTCGGTCAGTGTCAGAGCCGGCGCCACGGTGATCGAATCCCCCGTGTGCACACCCATAGGGTCGAAGTTTTCGATGGAGCAAATGATGATGCAATTGTCCGCGTGGTCCCGCACCACCTCCATTTCAAATTCTTTCCAACCCAGCACGGATTCCTCGAGCAGCACCTCTGTGGTTGGCGACAATTCCAGGCCACGGGTGACGATATCGATGAACTCTTCGCGGTTGTAGGCGATGCCGCCGCCAGAACCACCCATCGTAAAGGACGGCCGGATAATGGTCGGAAAACCGATGTTTCCCTGCAAACTCAGGGCGTCTTCCATGCTGTGGGCGATTTCCGCCCTCGGCACCGACAGACCGATCTCGATCATGGCGTCGCGGAACTGTTCCCGATCCTCGGCCATGTCGATGGCTTCGCGGGTCGCGCCGATCATCTCGACACCATACTTCTCCAGCACACCCTGCTTGGCCAGGGTCAGCGCGCAATTCAATCCCGTCTGACCACCCATGGTCGGCAGCAATGCGTCGGGGCGTTCCTTTTCAATGATGCGCGCCACGGTACGCCATTCGATAGGCTCGATGTAAACGGCATCGGCCGTCTCCGGGTCGGTCATGATGGTGGCCGGATTGGAGTTCACCAGAACCACCCGGTAGCCTTCTTCCCGGAGCGCCTTACATGCCTGCGCGCCTGAATAGTCGAATTCGCAGGCCTGGCCGATGACAATGGGGCCGGCGCCGATGATCAGGACGGTTTTGATATCTGTTCTTTTAGGCATTAGACGCTTCTACAAGAAGACGCGAATTCCGCAAATTATGCGAATTACGCAAAAAGTTTTCTGCTAATTTTGGGTCATCACCCATGTTCAAAAGGGACCAGTTGCGAACCATACGGACGCGTCATCAGGCCCATACCCTTACACGCACCCATTGTCCCCGATGTCGGGAAATGTGCTTTAACCCTTGTCATTGACTGCCGCGGCTCGCAGCGCTCTTGCCCGAGCCGTGCGCCTCAATCATGGCCACAAAGTGGTCAAATAACGGCGCGATATCGTGCGGCCCGGGGCTGGCCTCTGGATGCCCCTGGAAACCGAAGGCGGGCGCGTCCGCCAGGGCGATGCCCTGCAACGAACCGTCGAACAGTGAACGATGCGTGGCCCGTACGTTCTTCGGGAGCGTGTCCTCGTCTACGGCAAAGCCATGGTTCTGGCTGGTGATGAACACTTGGCCGCTGTCGAGGTCCTGCACCGGGTGGTTGGCACCGTGGTGGCCAAATTTCATTTTCACCGTCCTTGCCCCTGCGGCCAGAGCCAGCAGTTGGTGCCCCAGGCAGATACCGAACAGTGGCACTCGACTGTCCAGCAACTCCCGGATCGCGGAAATCGCGTAGCTGCAAGGCTCGGGGTCACCCGGTCCATTGGATAAAAACACCCCGTCCGGGTGCAGCGCCAGGACCTCGCCGGCCGGCGTTGTGGCCGGCACCACCGTCACGCGACAGCCACGGTCGGCCAGCATACGCAGAATGTTGCGTTTAACGCCGAAATCATAGGCCACCACGTGATGACGGGGTGTCCCATTGATGGCCGAGTTACCCTCCAGGTGCCAGGTCCCTTCCTGCCAGTCATAAGGCTCGGTAACGGTCACTTCGCGCGCCAGGTCCAGCCCTTGCATACCCGGGAAGCCCCTGGCTTCGGCCAGGGCGTCGTCCGCAGACGGGTTTTGCCCCGCCAGCAAGCAACCGCCCTGAGCCCCCTTGTCGCGCAGGATGCGGGTCAGTTCCCGCGTATCGATATCGGCAATGGCGACGATCCCATGACGCTGCAGGTAGGTTTGCAGGCTTTCCTCGCTGCGCCAGTTACTTAACTGTAGCGGCAAATCCCGGATGATCAGGCCTGCGGCCATCGGCGCGCGGGACTCTTCGTCAACTTTATTACACCCGGTATTGCCAATATGAGGGAAGGTCAAAGTGACCAGTTGTCTGGCGTAGGACGGATCCGTGAGAATTTCCTGGTAGCCGGTCATCGCGGTGTTGAACACCACTTCTCCTACTGTCGTGCCCTCGGCGCCGATGCTGCGGCCGTGAAAGACGCTGCCGTCTTCCAGCGCAAGTACCGCTCTATGCGTCAAAGTCCTGCCTCCAGATATGCGAAACGGGAAAGCCGGTAACGGCCTTTCCCGCTTAGACTGAGCACCTTTTCCGGCGCCGTGGATCCTGTTCGTAAGACCGCCGCCTGACCCGTGGCGACCCGTTCATGTTCTAAGCGTCTGGATTCTACTTGATCGTTCCCATCGAAGTCTAACCGCGAGGGGAAATTTCTCACGCCCCTTCCGTTGCCGCCAGTGCCTGCGTGCGGTAATCGTGCAGATTTCCGAGGATAACGAACGGGTCATCGAAGATGGGATTGCGCATGACCTCCATGAAGGCCTCGTGCTCGGGGTGCGCGGTTTCCCAGGGGCACTTTTCCAGGTATTCCTCGTGCGGCCAGGTGCCCCAGTCCAGCATCTTTGAAAAATAGGCGTGGTCAGCGCCGAGTTTGCGCGCCAAATCGACAAAAGCAGGCATTTCCCGGAAGTTGTCGATTTGCGCGACGAAGTCGAATCGCATGTATTTTACTTCGCCGCGCTGACGCAGCTCACCCATGCGGCCGCAATTATCCAGCAGCGTGGCCCAATGGCCCCCGCGCCGGGTGATGTTATAGGTTTCTTCCGTGGCCGCATCGAATGAAATCAGGATCGTCGATACATTGCCATGCAGTTTCTTCATCCGTTCCCAGTTTCGCGGTGTCAGCAGGACCCCGTTGGTCTGTAGCGCCACCTTCATGTTCGGGTATTGCTCACCGTCCAGCGAATAGAGCAATTCGCGATAGGCACGGCTGGCGAAGGGGTCGCCGGAACCGGTAATCGACAATTCGAACGCGCCCTGGTAGCCGCCCTCGAGATAGGGCTCCAGCAAACGCGCCTGCAGTTCCGCAGCTTGTTCGTATTCCTCACCCTCGTTATGAACGATACGTTCGGTGCGGCAGGACGGGCAATACAGGTTGCACGATCGGTCATTTACCAGGTTGAGGAATACCGGAGGATTATCCAGCTTCGTCCGGCGCTCTTTGACCGCCTGGCCGAACACCGGGTGCTGCTCAGCCTCTTCCAATGAAGGCAAACGCCCATCCTTGATAACGGGACAGCGGTCGTGTCGGCAATAACGGAAACTGCCGTCGTAGATGCTTTCGCGCACCTTTTGCATCGCATGCCCATTCCACATCTCATCGAGTGATTTGTGGCGGATGTTGCCCATCGTGGTCGGCAGCCACGAAGAACAGCAGGCAAAGGCCGCGCCATTGGGTTCAAGGTCGAGTTGCCGGAATGGGTTACTGCAAAAACGTCCCTTGAGGTCGATCTCGCGGCTCCTGTCGCCAGAGGACTCTGAGCCGCGGGCAGGTTGCAAACCAAGCCTGCTGCGCAGGAGATCGAATTGCCGGCGCACCCACCATCGTGCCCGGGTGGGCAACTTGCGCAACTCCATGGCTCGTGGATGCTCGCTCATCGCGGCATTCTATCGCGCGCGGCGTCCATGGTCATGACAGTTGCAACCATCAAGCTTTGAGCCAGTCGGCAGCACTGTAGAGTCCCGCCGGCTGTTCGAGCAGCCACAAGCCCGCATCGATGGCGCCGGCTGCGTAAATGTCACGTTCCGCCGCCGAATGCCCCAGTTCGATACGTTCGTGCCGCGAGAAGAACCGTACCTGGTGATCACCAATGCGCTCACCTTCCCGGCGGCTGACACAGTGAATCATGCCCGGACGGGGCTCCGTGGGCTTATCGCTGAAACTCAGATGGTGGTCGAGATCCTGCCCGCGAGCTGCGGCAATGGCCCGCGCCAACAACAAGCTGGTGCCGGACGGCGCATCTTTCTTATGGACGTGGTGCACGTCCAGGATTTCCACCGGCGTTTCCGGCGGCAGCGAGGCCGCAGTTTCGATCACGGATCGCATCAGCAGGTTGACGCCGCGGCTAAGATTGGGCGACCACAGGACCGGGGTCAGTTCCGCCGTGGCCTGCAGAGCGGACCGCTCGGCCTCTGCCAGCCCGGTGGTACCACTGATCAGAGGCACCAGGTTGGCCCGGCACCAGGCGGCAGCAGCCAGGGTGCCTGCCGGCAGTGAGAAATCAATCAGCAAACCGGGCAGGTCGTCCAGTTCGTCCAGGCGGTCATACCAGGGCGTATCGCGGCCCCATTCTGGACGGTTGCGGGAAATCAGGGCCACCAGGCTGGCGTCGGTCCGGCGGGCCATGACTTCGGCCACACGCTGACCCATCAGGCCGGTGCCCAGGAGGGCAGCCCGCCTCATGACGTCATCCGGTCAAAAAATTCCTTCACCCCATCCAGCCAGGAGGTCGAACGGGGATTATGCTCGGTGCCGCTGGACTGGTAGGACTCTTCGAATCGTTTCAGCATGTCTTTTTGCTCCCGTGTCAGCTTCACGGGGGTTTCGACCACAACCCGGCACAAAAGATCACCCTGGTGTGCGCTACGAACCGATTTAACACCTTTGCCACGCAGGCGGAACAATCGGCCGGTCTGGGTCTCCTGCGGGATTTTGAGCTTGACGTTACCACTGAGGGTAGGAATCTGTAACTCGCCGCCCAGTGCCGCAGTCGAGAACAGTACCGGTACCTCGCAGTACAGGTCATCGCCGTCGCGTTCGAATAAACGATGCGGCCGAACCCTGACCTCAACATAGAGGTCACCCGGCGTGGCTCCATTCATCCCGGCTTCACCTTCGCCAGCAAGGCGAATCCGATCGCCGGTATCAACCCCGGCAGGAATCTTGACAGAGAGTGTGCGCGTTTCCCGGACGCGGCCCTGACCGTTGCACGAAGGACAGGGATTGGCAATGCGCTGACCCCGCCCATGACAGGCCGGGCAGGTTTGCTGCACCGAGAAGATTCCCTGCTGCATGCGCACCTGTCCGGCTCCACCGCAGGTCGTGCAGGTTTCTTTTTTGCCGTCCTGGGCGCCACTGCCATTGCACTGTTTGCATTCGCCCAACGTGGGGACCCGAATTTCCCGGCTGATGCCGGCGACGGCTTCTTCCAGATCGAGTTCGATCGCGTAACGCAGGTCCGCGCCGCGCTGCTGTTGGCGCCCACGCCGACCGCCGCCGAAAATATCACCGAAGATGTCACCGAAAATATCGCCGACGTCACCCTGGAAACCACCCGGGCCTTGCCCGCCGCCGCCCATGGAACCGTCCACTGCCGCATGTCCGTACTGGTCGTAAGCGGCGCGTTTGCGTGCGTCCTTCAGAACTTCGTACGCTTCCTTGGCTTCCTTGAATTTTTCCTGGGCCGTGGTGTCATCCGGATTGCGGTCCGGGTGAAACTTCATGGCGAGGCGCCGATAAGCCTTTTTCAGCTCATCTTCCGTGGCGCTGCGCGACACGCCAAGTACTTCGTAAAAGTCACGTTTTGCCATGGTTAACCGGTCATCTTTTGGTTTCCGAATCTGCCCCTGATTTGAGGCTAGCCGCATCCCAATTCAAGGGGAGATTCCACATGGACTGCCCCGGCTTGCCCTTTCAGATGCATTAAATTTCGCAAAGTTTTGGGGTACCATGATCCACATGCGATTGATGCGGTTCAATGCGTGGTGCCAGCTGACGATTAGCTGCGTGCTGGCCATGGGAGTGGCCGCCTGTACACCCGCTTGGAAAAAACCGGTTCCTATCGGTGAAATTGATTTCGAGATCCGCGCGCAATCGCAAACCAAGCACGGGGTGACCGTCACCGTCGCCGTACCCAGTCGAGATGAAACCACACAGTTATTTGGCACTTCGCTTTACAACGATCGCATCCAACCTGTCTGGGTCGACATAGATAACCAGTCCGACCTGGAATATCTACTACTCAAGGCTGGCACAGACAGTGCGCACTTCTCTCCGTTGGAGTCGTCCTTCCAGCGTCATTCAGGGTCTCGCGAAACTCGCTCAGAGATGGACCGTTTCTTCTATTCAACTGAGTTTCGGAATCCCATTTCGTCGAATGCAGTCACTTCCGGCTTTTTGTTCACCAACCTCGATGAAGGGTTCAAGGTGGTCAACATCGACCTGCTCAATAACGACCAAATGTTGAACTACTCGTTTATCGTGCGAATTCCGGGACTGGTCACCGATGCGCAACAGATCGACCTGGACAGGATGTACGAAGAATGGGTAGACATAGAGACCGAAGACGAACTCCTCCAGATACTGGCGGCGTTACCCTGTTGTGCAACCAATAAGAAAGGTGACAAGAATGGTGACCCACTGAATCTCGTATTTATTGGCCACCGAAAGGACATATTTTCCGCCCTGATTCGGCGCGAC
>JAHEFS010000016.1:0-21246 GCA_024640045.1 Chromatiales bacterium
GCAGTAAGGGCACACGACTTTTCTCGAAAAACTCATGACCTGACATCCTGTTCGATATATGCGTGGATGCTAATGGAAATGGGGGAAGCGGACGGCGAATTCAAGAACGGGCGGGTGAGAGGGGAGAGGGGAGAGGGGAGAGGTGAGAGGGGAGAGGGGAGAGGTGAGACGTGAGACGTTAGAGGGGAGAGGGAAGAGGGGAGACGTAAGCGGTTACCAGCCCCTAGTCCCTAGTCCCCAGTCCCTACCTAGTCCCCAACTACCTGATCTGCTTGTGCCAGTTGCCCACAATCTGGGCGACGTCGATTTCCTTGCCGCCGTGGCGCCACTTGCCGGCATAGTCCATGTCGATGGAGTTGGGCGGCGGATCCGGCAGGTTCATCTGAAAGCGAACCGGCATGGGTACCGCCTCGCCAAGCGCCACGGCCTCGCCCTTCGACAGCGAAGTCAACGCCGAGAACGTGCCCTTGGCCGCGTCCGGCACCATGCTGCGAACGTACTCCTGGTCATCCGGGTTAGAGATACGCAGGCAGATATAACTGCTGCACTGCGCCAGAACGGTTTCCGAGACATCCGCCGGCCGTTGACTGACCACGCACAGGCCAACACCGTATTTTCGGCCGTTCTTGGCGATACGTTCCATTGAACGGCGCGCCTCGTCGTACTTGGCGAGACCCTCGCGGGGAATGTACTCGTGTGCCTCTTCGCAGACCAGGAAGATTGGAAATTCACGGCATAACGGGTTCCAGAAATTAAATTCGTACGCCAGGCGGCCGACCTGGGCAGTGACCAGGGGCGCCACGTCGAACGGCACGGAACTCATGTCCAGAACCGTGATGGCAGCCTTGGGTTCACCCAGGCCCACGAAGTCCTGCATCAACTCCACCATGCTTTCAGTGGTCACACGCTTTTTCGGCTTGAGCAGGAAATCATACCGGGTGTCGTTGAGCAGGCTGTTCAGGCGCACCAGCAATTGGTCGAACTTGCCGTACAGCGGTGATTTGACCTTACCGAAGTCCGTGGTCTGCTCATTGGCATCGACGATTAGCTCGACAAATTCCTCCAGGGAATAGTAGACCGGCGAATCCACCGTGATGTGCCCCAGGTCCAGATGTTTATTTGCATCCCGCTTCAGGCGCATCATGATCGAACGCAAGAACGATAACTGGATGGACGCGTTGATGTCTGCCTTGTCGATGATCAGTTCGCACAATTCACCATAGCTGAGCAGCCAGTATGGAAATTCGAGTTCACGCGCTTTCATGCTGCGCACCTTGCTTTCCTGGAAGGGTGCCTTGGCCACCACGCCATCCACGTTCTTTTCGCAGTACTCGCCGTGCATATCGAGCAGAATAATGTGGGCACGCGGCATACTGCGCAGGGCCGCCTGGATCAGGCTGGTCACCGTCCAGGACTTGCCCGAACCCGACTGCCCAAGGATGGCGGCGTGCCGCCCGAAGAAAGCCGAAGCGTCCAGATAGACGTCCACGGAGTCGAAGGCACTCAGCCGACCGACCTTCCAGCCCACACCCCCCGTATCGGCGAACACCTTTTCCAGATCCCACTGGGAAACCAGGTGAACCTCGGCACCTGCGGTCGGAAAATGCCGGACACCACGGCTAAACTCGCCATCCTTGTCCATCTCGCCGAGCGGCGAGATCTGGACCCTGAACGATGGGTGACCCCTTTGTCCGGTATCACGCCAGAAGCGCTCCACCATGGCCAACACGTTGATGTCGCCCTGTCTGACCGTCAGGTAGGAACCCACCTGGCCCACCTTCACTGTATTCATGCCGATACGCCGCTCGACCTCGAAATCGTCGCCGTGCGAAAGCAGTTCGGCAACCAGGTAATCGCCATGGGTTTCGGTCAGGTGTCCGACCAGTGTATTTTTTTCTTCGTACATGCCGTCAGTCTCCAGGGATGAACCTATCGGTCACGGCGGGAATCCGGGTAGTCGGGACTGGAAAGGGTTCCGTCCTTGAACCTTCGTGGACCCGTCGATCATCAGGTTCTCAAGAGTACGCAATGCGATGGTACATACGCAAGGACAGCCGCTGTCGAATGACCCCGATTGGCCTATAATGAATGTACCGGGCTGTCCCCCGGGACAGCGTCCGGTATGCATGTAAATTGTTAACGTGACTTGCGACATCTGCCGGCAAGCCGCGGTTTCACTCAACTCTACAGGAGGAAGCCATGGCTATCGCTATAACCCTCAAATCCTATCTGGATTCGCATCATGTCGATTACGACATGGTCGAGCACATCCGCTCTGAAACAGCCCTGGAAGCTGCGCATTCCGCGCACGTCCCAGGCCACCAAGTGGCCAAGGCCGTCGTCCTCGAAGACGATCGCGGCTACGTGGTCAGTGTCTTGCCCTCCACCAACCGCCTCGATCTGGAATGGGTGCGTGAGAGCCTGGGACGCGATCTGGAAATGGCCCGCGAACGCGAACTTCGCAGCCTGTTCCAGGATTGTGACCTCGGCGCGGTTCCCGCGCTCAGCAACGCCTATGGTCTCGACGTGATCTGGGACGACCAGTTGAAAGCGGTGGCCGACATTTACCTGGAAGCAGGCGACCACAGACACCTGGTACACATCAAGGGAGACGATTTCCGCAAATTGTTGCGCGGTATGCCGCACAACATCATCAGTGCAGAAAAAGACTACTCCCGGTGGATGGGCGACTGAACTGAAGGCCTCACCCGTCCACCGCAGGCCGGGTAATGGCTAATTTCATCCTTGGCGGCGCGCTCAGCCGCGTACCGCCGTGTTCGTCCGGACGATAACCCGTGCAAGGCACCGTACGAGAAGGCGGCCCCCACCAGAGACATTTCCTCGCTCCGTGAAACACGCGGGAAGCCAGGCCAATTTTTGGGTGGGAGCAATTCCCATTTGAGTCAATAAGTGTTAGTTTCTCCTGCAATTTCCTGGCCCTGAACCTATATTTAATCCAAATGAGCTCATTTCTCGAGGAACTGAAGAGACGCAACGTCGTGAAGGTCGGCCTGGCCTACGCGGTGGTGTCCTGGTTGCTGATCCAGGCGGCGGGTGTTCTCGAACCGGCATTGCTATTGCCTGACTGGGTCGATCGCGTGGTCACCGTACTGCTGCTGATCGGCTTCCCCATCGTGCTGATATTCGCTTGGGCATTCGAACTGACGCCTGAAGGGATCAAGCGCGAAAGCGAGGTCGACCGAAGTCAATCCATTACACCGCAAACGGGTAAAAAGCTGGAGCACATGACCATTGCCGCTTTGGCTGTCGCCGTGATCTTGCTCGGCGTCAACCAATTTATGGGGTCAGGTGACGAGAAAGACGATTCGCCGGAAAATGCCTCCGGACTGCCCAATTCCATCGCTGTCCTTCCGTTCGAGGACTTCAGCGAAGACAAGGACCAGGATTACTTCTCACGCGGCATTTCCGAGGAAATTCTCAACCTGCTGGCCAAGACCAATGCCCTGCGAGTGGCCGCCCGGACCTCTTCCTTCGCTTTTGCCGGCAGTGAACTGGATATCCGTGAGATTGGTAAAAAACTCGGCGTCGAAACCGTGCTGGAAGGTTCGATCCGCAAGTCCGGTTCCACCTTGCGAATTACCGCCCAGCTGATCAATGTCGAAAACGGTTATCACATGTGGTCGGAGACCTACGATCGCAATTACGCCGACATCTTCAAGATTCAGGACGAGATTTCTGGGCACATTCTCTCGGCGATGAAAGTGCATTTGCTGGGCGAGGCAGAAGCGCCTGTGGAGAAACACGCTTCCGAACGAACTGCCAACCTGGACGCCTACGATGCCTACCTGATCGGCAAGGAACGCATGTCCAACCGGACCCAGGAAGATCTCGAAGCAGCCCGCAAGAAGTTTGAAGCCGCCATTGCACTGGACCCGAACTTTGCCCCGGCCCGGGTCGAGTTGGCACATGCGCTGTTGCTGCTGGAAGACTGGAAATACGGCCGCCTGCCCCGCGAAGAAACCGAGCCCGTAATCGCCGAGCAACTCGCCAGGGCCGTGGAACTGGACCCTGACTCCGTTGAAGGTATTGCCGTGACCGGCCTGTATCACCTGCAGCGTTACCGTTTCGAAGAGGCGGAAGAGTGGCTGGGCCGGGCCATCACCATTAATCCCAATTACGCCGAAGCTTACCTGTGGCGCTCTGAAACCGCCTACGAGCAGCAACGCTACCTGGACATGCTGGCCGACAAGGAAAAGGCCTACTCCCTTGACCCCATGTCGCTGGAAATCAGCGCTCAGCTGGCCTTCGACTACCGCAGTTTTTGGCGACCACGCGATGCCGAACGGATCATCGAGCGAATGTTCGAGTTGCACCCCGGCCACCCCCTGGCCTACAACGCAGCGCTGTCCAACCTGAGTGCGCATGGCCGCAACGGCGAGGCTGCCCTGTTGGCAGACGAAGCCCGGGAAGATCACCCGGACAATGATAATTTCAAGTCATGGCAGGCCTGGATGCTGGCCTATGTCGGCCTGTTCGATGAAGCCGAAGCCGTGGGCGACGACGAGGTGAGCTACTGGCTGGCGCTCTACTCCGGCCGCAAGGAAACTGCCAAATCGATCATCGACCGAAGGCTGGCCGAAGAGCGACCCAGGGAGTGGCTGTCCCATGCGCGCGAGTTTTACCAGCGAGAAGGTGGTGCCGAAGGCATGGCCAGGTTCAAGCAGTTGCTGGAAACGCAAATCGCCAAGATGGATGAAAACGAAGTCCCCTGGCGCGAAGAGTGTTACCTGTACATGATCAACGACCTGATGATCGCTGACATGCAGGACAGCATTCCCGGCATGATGGCCAAGTGCAGCCGGCAGTACGAAGAACGGCTGAAGGCCCAATACCTGTGCCCCTGCTCCTGGTTTAACCTGGTCGCTTTCACCATCCTGGACGGGCGCACAGAGGATGCGGTACAGCGTGCCGACGAATGGCTCAGCAATGGGGATTCGAACCCCTTCCTGCATGAGGACACGATCTTTTCCCACCTGTCCGACCAACCGGAATACCCTGAGTTTCTGGCCAGAAACCAGGAACAGATCGAACGGCAGCAACGCATTTATTTAGCCGGCAAGAAAGCACAGACGAAACCTGCGGGACCCTGAGTGCCTGACGGCATTTTTCGTCGCAACTCTAACGTGACAGGTCACGGATCACGGGTCACGGGTCGCAAGTAACAGGCTACACATCACGGCCGCACATCAGGCCTTATTGGATCAAGCCTCCAGTACTTCGATGATCAACTTCCGATAGCGGCCGATGAAGTTATCCAGCACGTTCCGGGTTTGCTCGAAATGGGCTTCGGTCATGGGCAGTGACAGGAAAAAATCGCCACGACTGCAGATGGATACCCCCTGGAGTAACAACTCCATATGCAACAGGGGCCTTAACGCCTGGCAACCGGCGGTAATTTGCGTTGATCGGAGCGTCGGCCGATTGGAAAAATGGACGGCGATGATCGATCCGAGGCCATTGGCATACATGGGCACGTCACGGCTGGAAAACAGTTCATTGAGGGATTGCCGGAAGGCCTCCGAAGATTCCAGGAACGCCTGCGCCCTTTGCGGCGTATAGACTTCGCCCACGGCCACGCAACCAGCCATCATGGTGCAGACGTCGTTGTTGAAGGTGCCGGCGTGATTCCAATGATCGGGATTCTTCGGATTGTACAGCGCCATGAGATCAGCGCTTCCGCCGAATGCACCGATGGGCAGACCGCCGCCAATGAATTTCCCCAGCGTGGTCAGGTCGGGCCGAATATCGAGCAGGCCCTGCATGCCTGCCGGCCCCATACGACCGGTCTTGACCTCGTCGAAAATCAACAGGATGCCCATTTCCCGGGTCACGTTGCGCAGCATCTCCATGAACGCCTGCGAGCCTGAAATGTTTCCACCCGCGCCGAGTATCGGCTCGACGATGACGGCGGCAAGTTCACCTGCATGCTGGCGGATGGTCGCTTCCGCACCCTCGACATCGTTGTAGTCGGCCAGCACGAAATCGAACGGCACATTGAGGGCATGGTGGCCCTTGGGAAACTTCAGGAAACCGCCGTGGTAGGCGCCATTGAAGGCGAGGAACCGAGTGCGGCCGGTGATCATGCGTGCAGTCGTCAGCGCCCAGATGTTGGCCTCGGTGCCTGAATTGCAAAAGCGGACACGATCTATGCCGGGATACCTTTCGCACAGCAACGCGGCCAGGCGTCGCTCATGCTCGGTCGGCGCGCCCATGACGATGCCGAAATCGAGCCCCTGCCGGACCGCTTGCTTGATTCGCTCATCGGAATGGCCAAACAGGCCAGCAGAATATTCACCCACAAAATCGATGTAGCGATGCCCATCGAGATCGGTCACCTCCGCACCATTGCCGGACGCCATGGTCAGGGGGAAGGGATCGAAATGCAGGACCGTCCGGGTGTTGCCACCTGGAAGCCAGCGCTCGGCATTTTCATCTGCCGCACTGCTGTTCGGGTTGGCTTCGGTGTATCGCGCCCGCGCGTCATCAATCGCCAGATCCAGGGCTTTCATTCCCACCTCCCGTCAGATGGCTTCCAGGGCCAGGGCGATACCCTGGCCTACCCCAATACACATGGCGCAGAGCGCCCGTTTGCCTTCACCCCGACGTATCTGATCCATGGCCGTCACCGCCAGGCGCGCGCCACTCATTCCGAGCGGGTGGCCCAGTGCAATCGCTCCGCCGCGCGTGTTGACCCGCGCATCGTCATCGGTCAGACCCAGTTCCCGGGTGCAGGCCAATGACTGAGCGGCAAAGGCTTCATTGAGCTCAATGATGTCAAAGGCATCCAGCTCCAGGTTTAGCCGTTGCAACAGTTTCCGGGTCGCCGGTACCGGCCCGATCCCCATGATCCGGGGTGGCACCCCGGCCGCTGCCATTCCCAGCACCCGGGCGACCGGATTCAGGCCATAAGCCTTGACGCCCTGCTCCGATGCCAGCAACAACGCCGCAGCT
The DNA here is from genome assembly GCA_024640045.1 of Chromatiales bacterium. Classification (GTDB taxonomy): domain Bacteria; phylum Pseudomonadota; class Gammaproteobacteria; order Xanthomonadales; family SZUA-36; genus WTJD01. The sequence continues at coordinate 6,973 of JAHEFS010000016.1, forward strand.
CCATCGTTGATGCCCGAAGCATTGCCCGCTGTCACCGTCCCACCGGCGAACAAGGGCCTCAACTGGGCCAACTTATCCAGCGAGGTGGCCCGTGGATGCTCATCCCGGTCAACAACGAGCGACTCCTGCTTGCGGCGCGGGACTACGACCGGGCAAATCTCAGCGGCCAGGCGCCCATCCTGCTGGGCAGCTGATGCTTTCGACTGACTCCAGAAGGCAAAACGATCCTGATCTTCACGGCTAATGGAACGCTCGGTGGCCAGGTGTTCGGCCGTCTGCGGCATCACGTCGGTACCATACTGCTGCTGCAACCGGGGGTTGATGAAGCGCCAGCCCATGGTGGTATCGTGCATTTCCTGCCCGCGACCGAAGGCAGCATCGGCCTTGCCGATGACCAATGGTGAGCGCGACATGCTTTCCACGCCGCCTGCGATGATCAGATCGCCTGCACCCGCCCGGATGGCCAAAGCCGCACTGCCAAGCGCGTTCAGTCCGGAACCGCACAGGCGGTTGACAGTAAAGGCGGGTACTTCCTGCGGCAGCCCGGCCAGCAGACTGCTCATGCGCGCCACGTTGCGGTTATCCTCACCGGCCTGGTTGGCACAGCCCAGGATGACATCGTCCACCCGTTCCCAATCGACCTGTGAGTTCCTTTCCATCAACGCCACCAGGGGAATAGCCGCGAGATCGTCGGTCCGAACCGTCGACAGTCCGCCACCATATCGCCCCACCGCGGTACGAATGCCATCGCAAAGGAATACTTCGTTCATGATCTGTCCTCTCGTCACACTCGAGTTGGCGGCAGAATGGCCGCGCCGGTGTTCTTTCTCACTTCATCGAACCCAACACCGGGCGCCAGCTCGACCACTTTGAAGCCCGCCTGGGTAATGTCAACAACGGCCAGGTTGGTGTAGATACGTGAGACAACGCCCTCACCGGTCAAGGGGTAGCTGCAGCGTTCGACCAGTTTCGGCTCGCCGTGCTTGGTGGTGTGCTGCGTAATGACAAAAATCTGCTTGACACCCTGGACCAGGTCCATGGCGCCACCCACCGCCGGGATGGCACCCGGTTCCCCGGTCGACCAATTGGCGATGTCACCGTTCTCGGCCACTTGCATGGTGCCGAGCACGCAAACATCGATGTGCCCGCCCCTGATCATGCTGAAGCTGTCGGCGTGGTGAAAATACGCCGCCCCTGGAAGGGCCGTCACGTACTTCTTACCGGCATTCATGAGATCGAGATCGCGCTGGGTTTCGTCTGGTGGAGGGCCCATGCCAAGCATGCCATTCTCGGTGTGATAGATGAATTCGCGTCCCTCGGGCACGAACCTGGCCACCAATTCCGGGATGCCGATGCCCAGGTTGACGTAAGCGCCATCGGGAATATCCAGCGCAGCCCTGGCTGCCATCTGCTCCCTGTTCCAGCCTGCGTTCATGGGTAACTCCTTCCTTCGGCGATGAGCTGGTCTTCGTGAACGGGATGAGCCACCTCGACCACGCGATTGACGAAAATCCCCGGCGTAATCACGTGCTCCGGGTCGATACCACCGGCCGGTACGATCGTCCCTGCCTGGACGATCGTTACGTCAGCGGCCATGCACATCAATGGATTGAAGTTCCGCGCAGTCTTGTTGTACGTCAGGTTGCCCTGCGTATCCGCGCACTCGGCCTTGACCAGCGCAAAGTCGGCCTGCAGCCAGTGCTCCATCACGTAAGTCCGATTATCGAACTCACGCGTCTCCTTGCCCTCGGCCAGGACAGTGCCTACCGTCGTCGGCGTAAAGAACGCGGGGATACCGGCTCCGGCGGCGCGAATCCGCTCGGCCAGCGTTCCCTGGGGCACCAGTTCAAGCTCTATCCGGCCCGCCTTGTAGAGTTCAGGAAATATCTTCGACTGGCTGGAACGCGGAAACGAACAAATCATCTTGCGCACCTGGCCATTGCCGATCAGTGCAGCCAGTCCAACTTCTCCGTTGCCGGTATTGTTGTTGATGACGGTCAGATCCCTGGCGCCGTGATCGATCAGGGCGTGAATGAGTTCGGTCGGACTGCCGGAAGCGCCGAAGCCTCCCACCATGACCGTTGCTCCGTCACCGATATCGGCCACGGCCTCGGCGATGGATGAACAGCGCTTGTCAATCATCTTGATATCCTCCGGTTTCCGGACTCATTCCAAAAACACCCCAGTCGCCTGCCACAACGCCTCGATCCGGTCGATTCGCTCGGTCGCGGCCTCGTGCAATTCACGCGCCACCTGGCAGACAAGCAGTTCAGCGATGGCGACGGTCGGCACTGAACTATCGAACGGGCCAATGGCGGGCACTTCGATTTCGCACCAGTTGTCAGTCAACTCCACGTAGGGCGACAAGGGACCATCGGTAATTGCCACCAGCGTCACGCCTCGCGCCGCCAGTGCACGCGCCGCCCCAACCACCTGTTCGCGATAACGAAAAAAATCGATGACGACCGCCGCATCACCGGCGCTGGCGTCACCGGCATCGGCGCCAAAGCGATGTTCGTCAAGCAGATGAACACCGGGTCGCACCATGGAAAGCCCGCTACGCAGCGCGTGCGCGCCAGCCCTGGACGTCTCGCCCGACACTATCCAGACCTTGGCCGCTTGCCCGATCGGCCGGGCGAGGCGGGCCAGGTGCTCGCCGTCAATGGCAGCAAAGACCGAAGCCAGGCCGTTGTTGATCGCCGCACGAACGGGTGGGGCATGGCCCTGTTCACTTCGGATCCGCTCGCTCGGCCTTGCCAGCCGGTGAGACAGGTCGTTGCGAACATGGCGCTGCAGTTGGGCATAACCCTGGAATCCCAGCTTGTGGGCGAACCGCACGATGCTCGGTCGGCTGGTGCCCACCCGCTCGGCCAGCTCAGAAACCGTCCCGAACGCCAGCAGGGTCGGATCCGCCAGCACGGCCTCGGCAATACGCCTTTCGGTGGGCGTCAATTCGGCACTGACTGCGGCCACCAGGTCGGGCGGGGCGGAAGCCGGAGACGAGTGAATGTTCATTGTGTTACATTATCACACAGTAAAAGTTCATTGTGTTACATTCACCCTATATTCCGCTTCGACCCCGAGGTGCACCGTGGCCACAGCCAACAAAAACGAACTGTCCGAAGCCGGACAGGCTTTCCTGGCTTCCATCGAAAGCCCGAAATACGACCGTGACATCATCAACGGCCTGAAACCCTTTCTCGAAGACAAGGCGCCCGAAGACATCAAGACGTTTTACAGCCGGGATGAGCTGGCGAAACTCGCCGCCATCAAGGGCACTGAACGCGATGTCGAACAACGCATGCCGGTTAAACTGACCCGGCACTTTTTCGAGTTGGCGCGAACCAGCGATCCGCTGAAAAAGATCATCAAGGCCGATCCGAGTGAAACGTTTAACCTGGCAGGTAGCGAAGACCCCGGATACCAGATGGACTTTGCGCCCGTCGAGGGCATGCTGCACAAGTACGAAATGGGCTTACTGTACGCCGTGTCGACTTGCTCAGCCCATTGCCGCTTTTGCTACCGCGAGGAGCTGATCAGCCAGAAAGACATCGAACGGCAGGACGGGACCGTGGCGAGAAAAGGCCTCGCCAAGATCGTTCCGGTCACCGACTACATCCGCACGCACAACGAAATCGTGGCGGCAAACGGCGGCCGGCACCCTGAGACCGGTCGCGAAAAACTGCGCGAGGTGTTGTTGTCCGGCGGTGACCCGATGGTGCTGCCGAACCGCAAACTGGGTGAATGGATGGCCGCCCTGGCGGAGGCCGGTGTCGAGTCAATCCGTCTCGGCACCAAGGAAATGTCGTTTTACCCGAAGCGTTTTGACGAAGCCTTCCTGGCCATGCTGGACCAGTTCCACGAGACCTGGCCCGAGGTCGGTTTTCGCCTGATGATCCATTTCAATCACCCCGACGAGTTTCTGCTCAAAGACGACAACGGTGAGTACCGCACCAATCCGAACGGCTCTCTCATGTGGCATGCCGATACGCTGGAGGCCATGCAGGGTGTGGTGTCACGCGGGTGGATCAACGTCGAAAACCAGGCGCCCATTATCAAGGATGTCAACGACGACCCGGATGCTTTGCGGGTCATGCAGCGCGCACTGTACCGGGTCGGTGTGGGTAATCACTACTTCTTCTGCGGCCGCGACATCGTTGCCTACCGGGCTTTCAACGTGCCGATCGAGCGGGCCTGGCAGGTGTTGAATGAATCGCAGAAAGGGCTGTCCGGCGTGGAAACGCACGCACGCCTGTCGATCACGCACTACAAGGGCAAGACCGAGGTCGCTGCGGTGACCAACGAGCCAATTCCGGGCGTGCCCGGCACCGAGAATGGCGTGCTCATCTTCAAAATCCTGCGCAACGCGCTGGATGCACCCGACCGCGGCAAGGTCTGCATCGTGGGACGCAACCCGGACGCCATCTGGTTCGATGACTACGAGGACCGCGTGATTTTCGACGAGGCGGGACTGTTCGATTATGGCCGGGTAGACAAGAAGCGGATCGAGTTGAAAGAGAAGCTGGACGTCGCGGTCTGAATCATGCACCGACAGCCCGGCCACGGGCTGCCGGCCCATCGGCATCAGCAGCCGTCTACATTGAAATCGAGCCTTCGCGAAAGTCGGTGGTGCCGATCAGGGCATTGACCAGTACCGGCCGGCCACTGGCAGCAATATCGCGGGCCTGCTGCAATACCTGGCCGACTTTCTCGGGCGCGTCCAGCAACAACCCCGCCGCACCCAGGCCTTCGACGGCCCGGTGATAATCGGTCCGTGCCAGCACGGTACCCACATCATCGCCCAGCATCTTGACCTGCTCACGCGCGATCTGCGCCCATCCTCCATCGTTGCCCACGACCGCAATGACAGGCACTCCATGCCGTGCGAAGGTATCGAACTCGACCAGGCTGAATCCGAAAGCACCATCACCATAAACCGCCCAGACCTCGCTGTCCGGGCGTGCGAGTTTCGCTCCCAGGGCAAATCCGGCGCCAACGCCTAAAGTGCCGAACACACCGGGATCCAGCCAGGACAGGGGTCCACGGGGACGCAAAGTGTAGGAAGCCGACCCAACAAAGTCCCCACCGTCTGCCACGATGACGCTGTCTTCGGCGAGTGTCCGGTTCAGCTCACGCAACAGTTGCAACGGATTGACGAACTCGGTGCGGGCCGCGGCCAGGGCCTCGATCTCCGTCTCCCGCTGCTGGTCACGCTCGCGCAATTGTTTCTGCCAGTCTTCCCACCGTCCACCGTTGTCAGTCGTCCCGGCCAATGCGCAGAGAAACTGCCCGGCGTCACCCAGAACACCGATATCCGGCCTGCGGTTCATGCGCAGATCCGAGCGACTGCGGTTGACTGAAACCAGCTTCGCGCTGCGCCGAACGTGTTTGCCGTAGTCGAGTCGGAAATCACAAGGCACGCCTGCCAACATGACCAGGTCAGCCTCTTTCAAGGCATTGCGTCGTTGGTGGCGCATGTGTCGCTGGTGATTTTTACCCAGCAGACCCCGGGCCATTCCTGAAAGGTAGACCGGAACACCCAGGCGCTCCACGGCTGCGGCAATCTCGGCCGCTCGCGATGCCTGCAGCAAGGCCTGGCTGCCCACCACCAACAAGGGACGCTCCGCCCCCCGCAAGGCCTTGCAGACCTGCGCCAGGTCTGCCCCGGCCTCTGGCACAGAAGGCCAGTCAACACGGTCCACCGAGACCTCACCCGAACCCGCAAACATCTTGCGAAGGTGCCGCTGCAAATACCAGCCAAGCATTTTGGCCGAGAGGGATTTGCCACCACCGGCCGCACCGTACCAGCCGCGAATCAATTCTTCGCCATAAAGCAGGTCAATCGGGCATTCGACGAACACCGGGCCCGGCACACCTTCGGCCGACAGTCGCAAGGCTCGTTGCATGGCGCCGATGAGGTCAGCGACTTTGCGAACGGCAAAGATGGCTTTCACATGCGGCTTGAACAAGGCGGACTGGTCGATATCCTGCAGCGCGCCACGCCCCTTCAGCACGGTGGGCGCTGCCCCACCGATAACCACGACGGGCGATTGGGCCAGTTGCGCGTTCTTGACCGCGGTAATCGTATTGGTCACGCCGGGTCCGGCAGTGACCGCGGCGACTCCCGGTATGCCGGTCAGGCGCGCCATCGCGTCAGCCGCGAACACGGCAGTCGCCTCGTCCCGCACATCGACCACGCGAATACCCCGCGCCCGGGCCCCGCTCAGGATAGGGGATATATGTCCGCCGCAAAGCGTAAACAGGACAGGTATGCCCTGCGCCTTCAGGACTGCTGCGACCCGATCACCACCATGCATCTCATTCCCTCACTTTTTCACCCGTTGCCGGCCATGCCAGGGAGTACCCGTGACCACTGACCACCGAGGCGTCCACGCGCGGTACCTGCGAATGCTCGACCCGTACCCGGGCACCAGCCGTGCCAAGGATATCCCGCTCAACATCGAGTCCTGGCATCGCCGCCTCCAGAACCAGACCAGAGTCCTGCAAACGCAAGACACCCGCGTGCGTGACATAGAATACGCGCTTGCCCGCCTCCAGTGCCGCGCGGGCGCTGAAGGTCACCGTTCGGACACGCTCGACGAATTTGGGCACACCAGGCTGAACCAGTTTCATGTGGCCTCGTTCGACCCGCCAACGGGCGCCACTCATCCAGCCGCCGATGAAAATGATGGTCCGGGCCGCCGCCACGATGGTGGGCAGCCCCCCCGGTCCCACCAGGTCGGTGATGCGATCACCGCGCTCGGAGCCATTTACATTGCCCGCCGAATCCACCTCCAGGAACCCCAGAATAGTGGCATCGAGGTGCTCCTGGTAATGCCGGAACATCCAGGCCGACGATTTCAGGCGCTGCGGATGCACTGCGGCGCCAAAGTAGATGCCCGGCGCCGGCACGCCCCCGTAGACACCGGTTTCAGTGGTAAAGGTGACGTCGCGGTGCAGGCCCTGTTCGCAGAGTACCCGCACCAGTTCTTCGCCATAACCCACGCCGAGATTTACGGTAGCGCCGCGAGGTACGGCACGGGTAAAGACCTGTGCCCCCAGGCGCGCGACAGCCTGCTCGGCCGGCCCACGGGCGGGTGTGTAACCCAGCACGTCATTGGCAAAACGCAGCTTCTGCACGCCCACCGTCGCATCTCCCGAACTGCCTGCCGTAAACAAGGGCCAATATTTTCGTTGCGGGATTCCGCCAGTCTGCTCGTTATGGGGGTTCACCACGATGGCGTCGACCTGATGCGCCGGAATGGAAACCTCGGATGGTGCTGGATCGATGACGTCGGCGACCGAAACGAGCACCACTCCCCCATTGAAATTTGCCGCACGGGCCGCTTCCAGGCTTTCGGTCAGGGTTGCCGCGTGGCGAAAGTAAATGTTTCCGGCGGGGTCTGCGTAAGGCGCGTTGATGATGGCCACATCGATCCGCGGGAGGCGGAATTCCAGTTCATCCCCGGCAACGGTTATGAGGTTCTCCCCCCTGCTGACGGGCGAGCCGCGGCCACAACGGGGGTCCAGAAACGTGTGTACGCCGGTCCGGCTACGCACCCAATCGCGTCCTTCACCCTGAGCTTCGATGACGTGTGTCATTTCACCCTGGGGTAGCAGGTGCAATTCCAGTTGGTCCGCCTGCGCCATTCGTAACAGCGCCCTGGCGGTCTCTACATGCCCCGAGATATAACGGGTAATCAGGCCTGGCAGAGCCAATTCCTCCACGGTTCCGGGCACCCTGCCGCGGCCACCCTGGGCGCCAACAGAAATCCACGTCAGGCCTGCGGGATGGCCATCCGTCTCGAATCGTTCACGAAGGGCCCAGTAGAAGATCGAGCAGCGCGCGTTGGCCGCCAGCCCGCAGGACACAACGGTGGATCCGTCCGCCACCAGGCCAACCGCCGCGCGCGCGTTCAGGAAGCGCTCCGGATCGAGCCCGGGCGGCAGAAAATCGAGGTCACGGCGATTCCAGTTAATGCGCCACTGCACCAACTGCTTGATCACCTGTGCCCTGTCAGAAAGCCGCATCTGCTCAACCCCGTTTTCCGCAGGATAGGCAGACGTTGGCTGAACGCGGGTGATCCAGGTCAGACGATGATGCAGCGCACCAACGGCGCGGGGTCCCGACGCACAGGAAATTGCTCGGAGTCTGCCCCCGCTCCGAGTTATCATGGATGTTTGACACCAGCAATCGAGCAGCGCCCTCATGAGCACTTCCATCGTAATGACCGTGATCGGCCCCGATCATCCCGGCATCGTTAATTCCCTGTCCGAGGTCCTGGACCGGCACGGTGGCAACTGGGCCGACAGCAGCATGAGCACGCTGGCCGGGCAGTTCGCCGGCATCTTGCTGGCCACGGTGCCTGACGAAAAAACAGAAGCCTGCCTGGCTGAGCTGAAGGGTCTTTCTGCCAGCGGGCTGGAAGTGATCGCCCATATCGCACAGACGGAACCCTCCGTTGAACCCGCCCGGACTTATGCCCTGGACCTGGTCGGTCATGACCGCCCCGGAATCGTCAAGGACATTACACAGGTGTTGACGCGATTCGGTGTGAATGTCAACGAACTGGAAACGGAAGTGGCGAGCGCTTCCATGGCGGGCGGCCCCTTGTTCAAGGCCCGGGCGATCCTGACGGTACCGGAGGACGTCGAGTTGGTGGAAATCGAAACCCGTCTCGAAGCCATCGCCAACGAACTCATGGTGGAGTTTCGGCGGGAGCGTTAGGTCCCGTCTTGACGTCATCATCCGGAACCGGGTTTAGCCGACCATGATCAGGGCGATCACCCCCGTCGCCACCCTGCTGCTGGGTGTTGCCATATTGCTGACCGGCCAGGGTTTGCAGGGCGTCCTGTTGCCCGTCCGCGCGACCCTCGAGAACTTCTCGCCCATGGCCGTCGGCTTCATCGGGGCCACTTATTTCCTCGGTTTCACTTTCGGTTGCTGGAAAGGTCCGGAGCTGATCCGCCGGGCAGGACATGTACGTGTCTTTGCCGCCATGACAGCGCTGGCTTCTGCCAGCCCCTTACTACACGGTTTCTGGGTCAACCTCTGGTCCTGGGGTGTGCTGCGTCTGGTGACCGGCTTCTGTTTTGCCGTGCTGTACGTGGTGATCGAGAGCTGGCTGAACGAGCGTTCGACCAACGAAAACCGTGGACAGGTGTTCTCAGCCTATATCCTCATCAACATGACCGTGCTGGCAGTCGGTCAGCAAATGCTGCTGCTCAAGGACCCCCAGCAACTGGACCTGTTTGCCCTGATCTCCGTGCTGGTCTCACTGGCTGCCGTACCGGTGCTGATGTCACGGTCGGAGTCGCCACGGCAGATCGAGGAAACACGCGTCGACTTTCGACGGCTCTACCGGACTTCGCCAGCCGGCATGCTGGGTAGCCTGGCTTCTGGCCTGGCCAACGGTTCATTCTGGGCGCTCGCCCCCGTGTTCACGGTGGCCTATTCCAGCGACGTTTCACTGTCGGCATGGTTCATGACCGCGTGCGTGCTGGGCGGCGCAGCAGGCCAGTTTCCGCTGGGCTGGCTGTCGGATCGGATCGATCGCCGCGGTGTACTTGCATCCATTGCACTGGGTTCCGTCGTGCTTGGGGTGCTGATGTGGCTGTTAGCTACACACATGGCAGTTCCGGGCCTTCTTGCCCTCGCTTTTCTCTGGGGTGCCCTGGCTTTCCCGATTTATTCCATCTCAGCGGCACACGCCAATGACCGGGCGGAGCCCGAGACCTACGTCATGGTGTCCAGCGGATTGCTCCTGATGTACGGTCTGGGCGCCATTGTCGGGCCATTCATCGCTTCGGCCTTCATGACCGTGGCCAACGCGGGTGCGCTCTTCCTGTACACGGCCATCGTCCATGCCCTGCTGGGCCTGTACGTGTGGTTACGCAGCCTGCGGCGTGTCCCGTCCGGACCTGAACATCACACGGAATTCAACGATGCCTTGACCGCCGTGATTACAGCCTCGCAAGTGTACGAGGAAGAGCAGCAACACAGCGGAAAAGACAAGAAAACCTGACTTACTCGAGGTCGTCGGGCGGCATTGGTCGGCAATTCGATTTGGCCAGGCGTGCCCCCTTGCGTCTGGATGCAGCCGACTCCAGGCAATGAACGGCCTTTTCGGCCGGCAAGTCGAGGTACCAACCGCCCATACCGTGAGTCGCTGCAAATAACAGGCGTTGCTGCGGATGAATTTCCAGGTGCGGGGTCAGCACAGTTGGCAGCCCTTCACCGGCGAGCGACCATTCCCTTGAGCCCGCCGGCAGCACCAGGACGCCGAAATCGGTTGCCGCATAGAGGTCACCGGTTATATCGTCCCGGACCAGGTGATTGATGGGCATGTCACCGAGGTTGAAATCAATCGGGGTAAAAATGGCTGCGTCACCATCATAAACGACCTCGAACAGGTGGCCCGGGGCTTCGGGTGTGACCGCGCTGAAACCGGAATAGGAAATGAAGGCCCGGTTCGGATTGCGGGAGTCGACTGCGATGCCACTGACAAAGCGCGGCGGCGTTTGTGAGGAATCCAGCCGATCGAAACTCACCGCCGCGGCCGGCGCATCCGCGTTACGGGTAACGAATAACCGGCCCAGTGAGGTGGCTGCCCACAATGTGCCGCTGTCGCCACTTGAGCGTTCGGCGGCAACGATGACGCCCCCCGCGCGGTCGTCACCGAACGCCTGGCGCGTCAGGAAATCCCCCAGGGGTTCCCAGTCACCACAACCCGGACCATACTTACCCCCAGCAAGCGTGCAGTTGGCCTGCAGCTCAGCGCGGTCACCCCCATTGTTTCGGGTACGCCAGACATGTTCGAAACCGGTGTACTGGGTGTCTGGATCGCGAGGGTCAAAAGTCAGGAACTGGCGACCACTCGGCCCCACCGGGTCACTGGCCTCACCACTCTGCTGGATCGGCCAGGCAGTAATCGTCCAACTTCCCGCCCCGCCAATGCCGCCGTTGAAGTGCGTGAAAAACCAGTTGCTCTGGTAGCTGGCAAACAGGATATTGGGATCGGTCGGGTGGAAACCGTTGGCAGAGGTGCCGTCGCCGATGTTGAATACCTTGGTCCATTCCAGGATGTCGGCAGCCCCATCGTTCCATTGCGTGCTGTTGTCCTGGGTCCCCGCCATCTGCCGCTCCAGCGGCCGGTTCGGGTCGGCCGAAATGTTATACAACTGCATGGTTTGCAGACCACGATTCATGAATACGAAGGCCTCCGGCACCTCCGCCAGGGCTTCTCGGCAGACAGCGCCCCTGGGGCTAGCCGGGTCATAACGGAAGGTCGATTCACAATGATAGACGCCGTTCCCGTAGCGGCCATCGGTACGCACCACGCCACCATCCGAGCCGATGAAGGCGATGTCCGGGTTTTCGGGGCTGAAAACAATTGCACGCACATCCACGTGGGGTGTTCCGGGCGGGTTTTGCCGGTCGATCCCAAGTGACGTAAAGCTCTCTCCGCCGTTGTCGGAGCGCATGGCGGGATCGCCCAGATAGCGACTCAGCTGTCCGCCGAGGAAGACCGAGTCGGGCTGCCCGTCAGGAACTGCCACAACGAGGTCGTAAACGCACTGCCCATTACAGATGCTGAAATCTTCGTAATCTGCCGCGCCTTCCAGTTCGGTCATGTTGACCCACAGATCGCGGTTCTGGTTGGAGAAATACAGCGCATGGTGGGGCACGCGGGCATCCTCGACGCGATACAGCCTCTGGAAGTCATGACAAGTCGCCGCGCCGCAGCCGTTGTAAAGGTAGATGCGCGTTTTGCTGTCCTTGACCGTCAGGTCGAAGGCCGCGTAGGAATCGGCCGGTTCGCGACTCAACGAGTCCCGTACGATCTCGAAAACCTGGTGAAACTTTTGATCACCGTCGAGTTCGGGCGACAAGCGGTAGATACCATCGTCGAGCACGGAGATGTACACGGTGCCCGAATCCTGCGGATCCAGCTGCACGTCTTTCACACCCGACATTCGTTCATAGATCCCTGCAGGCGTGCCGGAACTCGAATCATCACTGATCGGCGCCACGAACAGGCGCTCCCAGGAATCGCCGCCGTTGGTGGTGCGGTACAAACCCACCTCGGCCTGGGGCTGGCCCGTGATGGTGGATTGCCCGCCCCGAACGGAAGTCATGCCCAGCAACGCCGTGGTTGTCGTCAGGTAGATGGTTTCCGGGTCACCCGGTTCAATGGCGACCTGGCTGATGCCACGCGTCACGGTGAAATCGAGCCCCTCAAAGAGGGTGGAAATGCGTATGAACCTGTCCCCGCCATCGGTACTCCGGAAGAGCCCGTCACCCGCCGCGGAGGAGTAGCTGAAGTTGGTCTCTCCGGTACCGACGTATAGCGTGTTGCCCGTAGTATCGTTCGGATCGAGGGTAACAGCGCCGATGTTGTTGTTGGTCAAGCCTTCGGCCAGGCGTGTCCAGCCTGGATCTTCGGTGTCCAGAGCTTCGTCCGTACGCCACAGTCCGCCTCCGGCAGCACCGACGTACAAGCGGCAACGACTCTCATTACAGGTACTGCCGATCGCCAGCGCGGTCACCCGGCCGCTGGAGTTTTTCGGCTCCCAGAGTTCCCAGGCCCCCTCGTCACTCACGGTGGCCGGGCCCACCGTGCGCCAGGCCCCTGAACGCCCTTCGCTCAGAGCCTGCAGCTTGACCTTGTTGAAGGATTTCCACGCCCGGCCGGCCGCTTCCAGGCGGTTGACACGATCGACCGGCGCCGGCCACGCCTGCCTGACGGCATGCTGCCGCATGAAAGCATTCGGGCTACCGCGGCTTCCATTAATGCCCGCCAGGGCAAATTCATCCGGGCGGCGCAGCGCCGGATCGGCCGCCAGGATTCCGGTACAGACCAGTCCTGCCAGCAGCCATGGCACTGCACGTTTTGTCCTGGAGGTTCTTTGCATCGATATGTCCTGAAAAGCCTGACCAGGCAGGTCATTCCCCTATCAGGACCGACCGGGCCCGGTGGCTATACGAGCATACCCGATCGATCATTCGATGCCCACCTGTGCGCCATTCTGTTAGGATTTACAGCAGCAGGCCATCACCCCTACACTTGGCCGGCCGCCCTGGATGACGCGCGTCATCCAGCCCAATGACCCAAGGTACTAGAATTTCCCCATGAGCACCGATCACATCAAATCGACCATTCGGACCCTGCATAAAAACCTCGAGGAATCCGGACCGCTCGACCCGGAAACCCGCGAATTGCTGGGCCAGCTCGATACCGACCTGCATCGCCTGCTCGAGGCCAGGAAAGAGGTCGAGGGCGAGGAAGAGGGCTTCCAGGAACGACTGGAATCACTCGCGGCGGACTTCGACTCCCGGCACCCACAGCTATCAGCGGTGCTGCGGGAGCTGGGCGATGCCCTGGCCCGAGTTGGTATCTGAACCGGTTGGTGACTGAAATGAAATTTTTCGCCAAGACCGTGATTTTCGCTGGGCTGATCTGTCTGGCAGGCCAGGTCTTGGCCAGCGAATTGGTCAGGGAGTTCAAAGGATCGCGCAGCATGGATACCGGTGAATTCGAAGTGCAGGCGCCCTGGATCCTGGACTGGCGAGTCGGCGGCGAGTTTTCCAACGCAATGGCGGTCGACGTCTCCCTGATGGAAGCTGGCACCGGTGTCCACCAGGGCATCGTGTTGAAATCCAAGATCGCCGGTAACGGCGTGCGCCTGTTCAACCAGGACGGCAAGTTCTACTTCCAGGTTAACTCCGCCCTGGCCAACTGGACCCTGAAAGTGGAACAACTCACCCGCGAAGAGGCCGAGTCATACACACCTAAATCCAATGGGGATTCCCGCTAGCATGGCGCTGTCCCTGCCCGACCTCTGCGACGATCACCTGGATGAACTCCAGGTCCTGGATCCGGTGTTCAATAGCTACGGCGGCCGTGGAAAATTCTGCGGTGAGGTGGTGACCGTGCGCTGCTTCGAAGACAACTCCGTGGTGAAGTCCACATTGGCCGAGGACGGCACGGGCAAGGTGTTGGTGGTGGATGGCAGCGGCTCGATGCGCTGCGCGCTGCTGGGCGACATGCTGGCCGCGATGGCGGCTAAAAACGGCTGGCAGGGCGTGCTGGTCAACGGCTGCGTCAGGGACGTGGAAATCCTCGAAACCATCGACCTGGGAGTGCTGGCGCTGAATCGCCACCCGGCACGGTCGAAAAAGCGCGGTGAGGGCGATCTGAACCTGACGGTGCGGTTTTTCGGTGTCAGTTTCCGGCCCGGTCAGTTTCTCTATGCCGATGCCAATGGCGTCGC
>JAHEFS010000016.1:21346-25277 GCA_024640045.1 Chromatiales bacterium
AACGACTTTACGCGCACCGATCTCGGCTATAGACCCTTTCAGCTCCAATTCCAGACCCTCGGGTGTTGGCGCCAGGTAGTCTATTTTCAGAGAGGCCGTGACAAAACGCAGAGGCGGCCGGGAATCCATGGCGCGCCCCTCTGCCCGGTAGGCCGCTGCGGCCGCGGAACCCGTCCCATGGCAATCGACCAGTGAAGCGATCAAACCACCGTAAACGTAACCAGGTATGGCCGTGTGGAAGGGTTCAGGCATGAAATGCGCAATGGTAGCCTCACCATCCCAATAGCTTTTCAGTTGGTGGCCGAACTCGTTGTTGCGGCCACAACCGTAACAGTGGCTCAATTCATCCGGATAGTAATCCTGGAAGGCTTTCATAATCATTCCTGCCTGGCTGCCAGGGCGCCGGCGATTTCGGCGCCAAGGCGGGCATTGTTCATCATCAGGGCGATATTGGCCTCCAGACTGGCGCCGCCGGTCAGTTCCTCGACCCGCTGCAGCAGCCAGGGCGTGAGCGCCTTGCCTGTTATTCCCGCTCGTTCAGCGGCGGCCACGGCGCCCGAGATGGCATCCTCCATGACCTTCCCCTCCAGGGCGGCAGCGGCCGGCACGGGGTTGGCGATCACCATGCCGTTGCGTAACCCCAGGGCCGCCTGCGTGTCGATCAGTTCGGCAATCTCCGATGGCGAGTCGACACGATAGTCAACGGCGAAACCGCTGGTACGCGAGTAGAACGCGGGTAATTCGTCGGTGCGATAACCCACGACCGGTACACCAAGCGTCTCCAGGTACTCGAGGGTGAGGCCAATATCGAGTATCGCCTTGGGGCCGGCACACACCACCGCAACCGGGGTGCGGCCGAGTTCCTGCAGGTCGGCGGAAATATCCAAGGTCTCGGCGGCGCCGCGGTGAACCCCGCCAATGCCGCCGGTAGCGAACACCCGGATACCTGCCAGGTGGGCCAGAATCATGGTAGCCGCCACGGTGGTGCCTGCCGTGGCGCCAGAGTTCAAAACGGCGGCGAGGTCACGCCGGCTACACTTTCTTGCTTCCTGTCCGGCTTGGGCCAACTGCTCTAACTCGGCTTCGTTCAAGCCAACCCGGGCCTTGCCGCCGACAATGGCGATCGTCGCCGGCACCGCACCGGCCGCACGCACGGTCCGCTCTGCCATTTGAGCGGTTTCCAGGTTGCGCGGCCAGGGCATGCCATGGGTGATGATGGTCGATTCCAGCGCCAGTACAGGCTGATTTGCAGCCAGCGCGTCGCGTACTTCATCACTGAGCAAAAGGTATTTCGACGGTTCCTTCATCCTGACCCGAATCATACGCGGAATGTGATGCCGCGATTGCGTTGAGAGCGTGACGGGAGACGGGAGACGGGAGACGGGAGACGGGAGACGGGGCAGCTCATGGCAAAAGCCCATCGCGAGCAATACTTCCGCCTACGGATCTGGGTAAAGCGCGCAGGTCTCGGGGGCGGGCTGGTGGATACTGACAATGGGCTCGGGGCCGCACAACAGGGCAACCACTTCCGCGCGCTCGGCGTCGATGGTCTGATCCATCCGGGCGATGACGCCCGCCCACCCGGGGTGATCATGCAGGGTCAAGGCCCAAGGGGCTTCGGCCAGCTGTAATGCGCGCCACCCCATGTCGATACGCTGATGCATGAGGTCAATGGCTTCATCATTGCGCTCATCGATCAGGGCCAGCCGGAACTTGAGAAAAAGCGCAAACAGACTGCTGTAGCCCGACTCCATCACGTCACGCAGGCCCTCCACGGCCGCTTCACGAAACACGCGGGCCTCGGTCGGGTATTCGGCCTGCTTGGCAATCCAGGCAAACCCGGTCGCCAGCCCAGGATTGGAAGTTCCGGCATCCTGAACCTCCTGCCAGGCTTCCGGGACCAGCGCCATGGCGCCTTCCCAATCCTGCTTCGCCACGGCCAGGGCAAACACGTAGGTGATCCGGGATGGGTTGTCCTGTTTCTCCTCGAACTCAGCCTGCGCCAGCCTGACGATATTTTCCCGATCCATTCGCGCCCAGGCCAGGTCCAATTCGTCGAGGTTCGGATCGGCCCGCATGGCTTCTTCATACAGGCCCAAATTAAACAGCCAGCCCCCCAGGTTTTGGCGAATACTGCTGCGGCCCGGATCAAGTTCCAGCCCAAGATAGTAATACCTGATCGAGTCCGCGATTTGCCCATGACTCTCTGCAACCAGCGCGCGCGCCGACAGGCCAAAGCTCTTGTCGAGGCCCTCCAGGCGGTCCAGCAAGGCCCCGATCCGGACCGGGTCGTCATAGGGTGTATTCATGAAGGAGGCGATGGCGTTGTAAAGTCCAATCATCGACATGGGGTCGACTTCGACCATGCGCGCGGCGCTTTCCAGTGCTTGCTCATACTGGCCGGTTGCACCCTGGGCCATGCGCTGCCAGTTGATCACCTCGCCACTGGAAGGGTTGATGGCTAAAGAGCGTTGATAAAACTCGAGCGCCTCCTCGAGTTTATCCTCGTTTCTGAGCAGCAGGCCGTAAACGCCCAACACCTGCGGATCGTTCGGCGCCAGGCGGTAAGCCTCTTCGATCAGGGGACGCGCCATGGCCACGGCCTCTTTTCCTGGAATGTCCCCGTAGGACGAGTCGCTGTCGGAAAGCAATAAGGTGCTCAGCGCTTCCCCTGCCCAGGCCAGCGCGAACCCCGGATCCAGCCGGCGCGCCTCCTCGAAGCGCAATCGTGCTGACTCGATGGCGGGCAGGGTGCGCTGATCCAGTTCGGCGCGGCCTTTGAAGTACAACTCCAGCGCAGCCATGTCCTCGGTCGGCACGTCCCGGATCCGCTGTTGTTCCTCCGGCGTCAGGGTGGCCCGCATGGCGTTGGTCACGGCCGTGGCGACTTCGCTCTGGATGGAAAAAATGTTGTTGGCGGTGAGTTCGCGGTCAAAGGTCTGCGCCCACAGGTGCGCGTCGGTCCCGGCGTCGATCAACTGCATGTTGATACGCACCTGGTTGCCGGCCCGCTGCACGCCGCCTTCCAGGATAGTGGCCACGCCCAGGGTCTCGGCAATCTCGCGGATGCTCAAGGTGGTGCCCTTGAACTGCGCCACCGAGGTGCGCGAAATGACCCGGAGCGAACTGATCTGTGCCAGTTGGGTCAGCAGGTCGTCATGAATTCCGCTGGCGAAAAATTCATCCCCCTCCTGGCGGCTGCGGTTTTCAAAGGGTAAGACCGCGATCGATTTATCGTTTGGCAGACTGGTCTCTGCCGGTGCTTCGTCGTCAGCAGCTACAGCTGCGGTCTGAACGTTCGAGGGCGACTGCACCTGCCGGGCACCGAACTTGTCCCATACGAAGTAAGCCAGGGCCAGGACGAGGATACCGATGATGGCCCGGTCCAGCTTGCGGCCGGTCTGGCTGGTGATCGACTGGGACCGGTCTACTTCCTTCTCGCGCTTGATGCCTTCGGGGGTCATTTCGAAGGCCCAGGCGAAGAAAACGGCGACGGGAAAACCGAGCAATAACAGGAGCAGCAAGGTCTTCAACGCCCAATCAGGGGCGCCGAATGCCTCCATGAAAAGGTCGGCCACTTGCGCCACCAGCCACGCCAATACCGCGTAGCCGATCGCCACCCGGATGACGTTCCGGCGTTTCAGTTCCTGGAAAAGACTCAACCGCAGTTCCTGCCTGTTTTTGCTTTAGCCGTGAAGCGTACGCGGTTTGCAGGCAGGTTTCCAGCAACCAGACAGGTACAAAAAAGCCCCGACACTACTCGCCGGGGCTTTGTGTGTCGCAGGAGATCAGGCTGACGCTACTCGATCACACCCGCCTGTAAACCCAACTCCTCGCAGGCCGCCAATGTAATCGGGTCTGGAGGATCGGCTACGCGTGTCAGGTAATTGGTGCCCTGCACCATGGCGTCCGGAATGTTGAAGTCCAGTTC
>JAHEFS010000016.1:25377-35472 GCA_024640045.1 Chromatiales bacterium
CACCACACCGGTTCCCGTGATGTTACCGGAACCCGAGAGGGCGACACCATAGGCCCCGGCACCGTTGTAACACCAGTGCTGGATGACGATGACATAACTCGGGCCTGCCTCCAGCGGCATCTGGTCGGTTTCGTCCACCGACGGACCTACCTGGTTCTGTCCCGGGTTTTGCGGATCAAAAGACCCCTCGTACACACGCATCACCACGTCCTGTGTCTGCGGCAGCCAGTTACCGGCATCGGTGATGTCGTACAAACCGGTACTTGAAACCTGGACCGGTCCCAACTGCAGGTAACCCAGCATCGCTTCCTTGTCAGGCTCGCTGCAGGTGCCGCTGAAGGGCGCCAGCATCGGCTCTGAACCATTGAACAGGCCCGACAGTGTGACGTGATCGGCCAGCAGGGAAGAAGAAAACAGCAGGGTGGGGATAAGCAGCGCTTTACTGAACGTGCTGGTATTCATATCAGGGCCTCAAGAAAGACAGATGGCGAAAATATAAGCGTCAGACGGGCACGCGTCCGGGGAATATATCAGCTATACGAAGAATTCATGCCGCATTTGGACCTTTTGTTGACAAGGGTCATCTTTGGCCGATTTGTCACCGCTCGACCAGCCTTTCACGACTGGTGCCGCCCCGGTGGCGACGACAACATCGGGCTGTAAAAAAGCCCCGGCAGAAACTGCCGGGGCCTTTGTATGTCGCAGCAGAAGACCGGCTTGCGCTATTCGATCACACCCGCCTGCAGGCCCAGTTCTTCGCAGGCAGCGACAGTGATGGGGTCCGGGGCAACCCGGGTCAGGTAGTTGGTGCCCTGCACCATGGCGTCCGGAATGTTGAAGTCCAGTTCAACGCTGTTGCAGTCGTTCACGCGCAAGGCGCCGGTGCCGTAATTAAGATCCTTACCCTGACCGTTGATGAGAATATTGAAAGCGCCACCGGTGGTGTTTTCATAGGTCAATTCCATACTCGAAGTACCCGGCGTAAATTCACCGTACGCCGAGAACCAGCGCTGAGCGCTGTCACCGATGGCTTCCGTCTTGCTGGGCGGCTCTGCGCTCTGCATCATCGGGGGCAGATTCTCAAACGTATACCAGGCCAGGAAGACAAAGTTATAACTGGGAAACACCTCCATCAGAACGCCTTGTCCATCCGTGTCACGGTTGTACCAGGCCCCGCCCAGGAAGATGTTGAACCCGGGCGCACCGGGCGGAAACAGGGCAAAGTGCCACTCGCCAAAATCGTTATTGGACCAGGGAACAGCAACAAAATAGTAAGTCGTACCCGCCACCAGATCGAAATAACCCGCGTCATCCGCCGAACCCACCAGGTTTTGCGACGTATTGGATGAATTGAATGATCCCTGGTAGACAAAAAGAAGCATGTCGATACGGTTATAGATGGACAAATCCGAATAGAAATAACGGCCGGTCTCAGGAACCTGGACGGCACCACTGACGTCGTAAACCGTTGGCCCATCGCCAAAATCCGCAGACCCATCAGAATTCGCGAAATTACCCCGCGTGTACGCGGGTGAATTCACGACACCTGTCCCACTGATGGTTCCCGGACCCGAAATAGCCACCCCATAGGCGCCACTTCGATTGTTGCACCAATGCTGGATAACCAGCGTGTAACTGGTGCCCGCTGTCAGGCTCAGTTGCCCGCCCTCGTCAATTGAGGAATTCGCTACGTAATTTTGGCTGATGTTGGCTGGGTTGAAGGCTCCGGTGTAAAAACGGATCAACACATCAACGGCTACGGCATTGCCCGCGTCGACAACGTTGTAGACGCCACTGCTTGAAACCGTGACGGGCCCGATCACCTTGTACCCCAAGGTATCATCACCAAATTCGAGGCCGCAGGTATCCGGCATGGGCGCGATTTTGGACTCGGACCCGTTGAACAATCCGGAAAGTGTTACGTGGTTGGCAAAGCTCGAAGCAGCAAAAAATAAAAGGCTGACAGCCAGAAACCTGGCGGCAGGCACAGTAAACATCTGAACCCTCCTGGTTGCGCTTTTGACGCGCATTATCGGGCTTCTCGAAGAGAAGCCATCCGCATGAATATAGCAGTTCCGCCAGAAAACACAGCCGCAGTTTGCAGATTATTATTTGAGCCTGAAACCCGCTGAAAAGCGAGCGCCGTAGTTCGAGGTGATACAGGCCGGAACGGCCGCCAGTTCGCTAACGAAAACGCAGGTTATGACGGCCGAGTTCCGAGATGGAACGGCAGCCCATCAGCTTCATGTCACGCACCAGTTCTTCATGCAGCATGCCGAGCGCTCGTGCGACGCCGGGCTGGCCGGCGGCAGCCAACGCGTAAAGGTAGGCGCGCCCGCCGGAACAGGCCTTTGCCCCCAGGGAAAGGGCCTTGAGAACGTGTGTGCCGCGGCGAATACCGCCATCGCAGATCACATCGATCTGGTCTCCCACCGCGTCGACGATTTCCGCCAACTGGTCGAACGGGGAACGTGATCCATCCAGTTGCCGACCGCCATGATTCGAAACCATGATGCCGGTAGCGCCAATGTCCACTGCCCGCTTTGCGTCCGCCACGGACATAATCCCTTTGAGCACGAACTGCCCGTCCCAGTAACGGGCGATTTCTTCTGCTGTGTTCCAGTCCATCGACTGGTCCATCAGCTTGTCGAAATACTCGGCTACCGACACGGCAACGTTGGTGCCTTCCTGCACGTGATCCTTGAGCTGGGCCAATTCGAAACGTTCATGGGTGAAATAGTTGAATGCCCAGCCAGGATGGCGGGCAAAACTCAGCAGGCTTTTCAGGTTAAGGCGCAGGGGCGTGGTGAAACCGGTGTGCAGATCGCGTTCCCGGTTACCCCCCACAATGGTATCGACCGTCAGCGCAACCGACGAGAAACCGGCTGCCTTGCAACGATCGAGCATGCTGAAGTTCAGCCCCGGGTCCTTGTGGACGTAGAGCTGGAACATCTTCGGCGTACTGATGGTGGCACCGATTTCCTCGATGCTCACCGTGCCCAGCGAAGAAATGCCGAACAGCGTGCCGTATTTTTGAGCCGCCGCACCCACCGCGCGCTCACCGTCATGATGGAACAGGCGCTGCATTGCGGTCGGCGCCAGGAAAAAAGGCATGGCCAGTTTTTCGCCCAACACCGTGGTGCTCAGATCGATTTTTTCCACGCCCGACAGAACATTGGGCACCAGGTCGCAGCGTTCGAACGCCTCGGTATTACGCCGATAGGTGACTTCGTCATCCGCCGCGCCATCGATGTAATGGAAAATCGGAGACGGTAACCGACGCCGCGCCAATTCGCGAAAATCGCCAGTGTTGTAGCAATCGCGCAGACGCATTGAAGGGTCCCTTCCTTTTGCCGGGACTACCAGTGTCACCAGTGACGGATTGGGATTCAAGCCAAAGGTAAAAAAAACCCCTCTCCGGAGAGAGGGGTCAGTACAGAGGAGGGTTGATGAAACTTCTTACTAAGCGACCATGCTGCGTAACATCCAGGCATTCTTTTCATGCACCTGCATGCGTTGCGTGAGCAGGTCGGCGGTAGGCTCGTCGTTCGCCGCTTCGGCCGCCTTGAACACCGACCGCGCGGTCCGAACCACCGCTTCCTGTCCTATGACAAGCTTTTTGATCATTTGTTCAGCGTCTGGCACATTTTCTTCTTCTTCGATTGAAGTCAGCTTCGAATACGCGTTGTAGGAGCCGGGTGCCCATTCACCCAACGCGCGAATTCGCTCGGCAATGTCATCCACTGCAATGGCCAACTCGCTGTACTGCTGCTCGAACATTTGATGCAGCGTGTTGAACTGCGGGCCCGTCACGTTCCAGTGATAGTTGTGGGTCTTCAGGTACAACGTGTAGCTGTCCGCTAACAACCTGGCCAGGCCTTGCGCGATGTCCTGACGGTCTTGTTCGTTGATTCCAATATTAATTTCCATCTTTTCTCTCCTGTTCAGTTCAAATATTTTTCGGGACTGCTCGATGCAGACCGCGTTGGATAGCCTTTGGCATGTGCCAAGCGATCAGAATGCAGGCTCCATGGAGCTTGCGGGTACCGCAGCGGCTCGCCGCTGCCAAGCCCGCTCATGCAAGTGGTAGGCGATGGTGTTCAGCGACGGTTCGAGTACCGCCAGCGCGCCACCTACCCAGATGCTCCCGGTCACCAGGTATCCCAGTGTGAAAGCGATCGTGAAGTGCACAACCGCGAACGAAAGCGTTTTCTTCATCGTGTTCAGCTCCTTATTGATCACGGCTATGAATATAAGGGTTCTCTATTGATAGATGAAATTGTTTGTTTCGATTTTTCTCATAGGTTTCGACTATTGTCCATGCATCAGGGCCTGGCAGTGTCTCGGCCTCCTGAATTGCGCCCAAGCCCAGTGAATACTAATATTGGGCCTCAGAGTTTCTGATGTCCGCCCGTTTCAAGGTCGGCGCTCTTAACCAAGGGAGATCCTTCAATGCCAGGTAAATTTGTCGTCAGTAAAGGTAAAGATGGTCAGTTCTATTTCGTCCTGAAGGCCGGTAACAGTCAGACGGTTCTTCAAAGCGAAGGCTACAAGACGCTTAAAGCGTGTCAGAACGGTATTGAGTCCGTTCGGAAAAATTCCCAGGAAGCCAAGCGGTTTGTGTGCAACACCGCAAAAAACGGCAAGACCTATTTTGTCCTGAAAGCGACCAACGGCCAGGAAGTTGGCCGCAGCCAGATGTACAAGTCTGACAGTGGTTGCAAGAATGGCATGAAGTCGGTTGCCAACTCATCAAAGGATGCGGCCGTAGTTTTGCCCGCCTGAACCAAACCCGGGAAGTCTGAAAAAAAGCGGGCCCCAAAGCCCGCTTTTTTTGGCTCAGACCCAGGCTGGCACAAGGCGCCAGGCGGAGCGCATGCTCCGGTTGATTACCCGGTAGTGGGGCTCGATTTCGGCTACATGTTCCCAGAAGTTCAACGAGTGATTCATAACTCGCGTGTGGCAAAGTTCGTGTATTAACACATAATGGAGTTGTTCCGGGGCCAGGAACAGCAGCTTCAAGTTTAGGGAAAGGTTTTTTCGAGAACTACAGCTGCCCCAGCGGCTCTTTTGATTGCGGACAGAAATTCGACCCACTTCAAACCCATGAATATCCGCAAGGCGTCGCACTTCGGGTTCCAGCACCGCGGCCGCCCGGCCGGCGAGCCATCTTCGCAGGTGCGCGAATACGCGGGCTTGTTCGGGCCGGTCCGTTATGATCGTCAAGCAAGCCTGAGCCGCATCCTCGCGCAGGCTGTGCCGCAGTGCTCCGGGTTGATAAGTAACTCGCCACAGTTCGCAAACCCCCGGAAGATCAATAACCTCAGGCAGACAGGCCTGATCCGGAACGGGCGGCGGTCCGCCGCACCTTCGCAATGCCCGCTCGACCCAGGCCCGCTTCTCTCGTACCAGTTCGGGCACCTCGTTTGGATCGAAACCCCTTGGAATTACCACGCACAAGCCATCCGCCGGCGTCACCTTGAGTCGCACGTGACGCGCGCGCGGGCTAACCTGGATCTTGTAGTCCAGTGCGCTCACAGCGCCGGCTTGAACACGCTCAGCCAAACGACCCAGGCGATAAAGATCCACAGCAGCACGAGCACTGAAGTCGCCCGCTGGTACAGCGCACGAACTTGCCGCTCACGATCTTCGGTCGAGCCTTCCCTGGCTATCTCGGCCCAGACAGAAAAGTAGCGAATCAGGACCAGCCTGATGCCCACACCGCAAGCCATGACACCAACAAACCCCAACAGCTTCCAGGCCAGCCACGCCGGCAATGTCCACACGCCAGCCAGGGTTGAGATCGCGAAGCCAGAAAGCGCCAGCATGACAAAGTAGCGGACGCCACGATCGATGGCCGCCAGCCGCATACCCAGTTCAGAATTGCGCTTGTGATGCGTGACTTCCACCAGCACGAACCAGGCCGTACCCGCCACCATGGTGCACCAGGCGCCCGTTTTTCCGCCCGGCAGCAGCCCCATCAGGAACAACAGCGCGAAGCCGAGGATCAGCTGCAGCAGCAAAGCGTAGCGAACATGCTGATCGACATCCATCACATGATCCATCAGGCGATTGCGCGCCTCGAACGGCATGTCACGGGCCAGCGAGACGTGCCGGTACGTACTGTTGATGACCAGTTCGGAACCGAGCCAGTATCCCAGCACGGCGATGTGGGCGACCCAGAGAAAGTGAATCAGCATTGTTCCATTATCACTCAATCAACGAACGGGGTATCCCGTCAATTCGAGGTAGCCGCGCCCTGTGTTTTCCGGGCCCTCCCCGCTCACCAGCACAACACCCTCCCAGTACGCGAAATCGACGTCCATCCATTGCTCCGGATGCAGTGCTTTGACCTCGAACCGGCGATTGATTTCCGGCAAGGTGATCTGCCAGTGCAGAGGCAGTGTGCGGCCCGCCACTTCGGCGGTCTCGATGACACTTAACTTGACTGCCCCGGGGTCGAGGTCAAGTTTCTCTCCACCCGGGCCCAGCAGTGCGCCATATAGAAAGCCGCCCCCGCTCGAACCCGGCAAGGCCCGCAACCTGAACAGCATCAGTTTTTCACCCGAGTCGAGGTGCAGGGCAAACCAGTCCCAGCCGGACTGATCGGCTTGTAAAAACTGGCTGCTCCATTCGCGATCGAGCCAGGCCAGCCCCGACACCTGTACCGCTTGACCTTCTACCTCGAGTTCACCCGTTGCCTGCAGGAACGGCTGGCTGTAATAGTGAGATCCACCGCCGGCGGGGTGCTTTTGCGAATAACCCTTCTCGCCCTGTAACACCAACGACTGTTCACTCCTCAACTGTAAGTCAATCCCCCAATCACCCTGCCGGGCCCGCACGTCCAGCGGCAACCAGGCAGGCCCGCGACTTTGCAGCGCCCAGTCGTCCAGCCAGGCCGCGAACGGTTCAGCCGTGACGCCAGCACGCGCCAATCCATCATGCACGCCGCCGCGAGCGTAGCGCTGGAACGCCTCGTGTTGTGTCGGTGTGGTGATCGCCAGGTGCGCCATGAAGACCTGGGGATCTTGCCAGGGGTTGGCTGGCGCCCGCTCGCCCAATGGGCGGTTGGCTGTGCGAAACAAGGTCCACTGTGCGCCATATTCCCGACCTTCAGCGTCCTGCAGGTTAGCCGTCAGATACCACCACTCGATGCGATAACCGGGATGCGGGCCATGGTCACGTGGAAACTCCAGCGGCACACCCGGCCGGGCCTGCTCAAACCCCGCCTCACTTTGCGCCAGCACTGCAAAATCGCCCCCTACCGGCGGCTCCGGGGCGCGTGAACAACCGACCAGGGTCGTAAGCGCCATCGCAAAAAAAAGGCGCTTCACAAGGTCTCCTCGCGCAACATCGTTGCCGGGGAAGTGGTCAGAAGGCGCAAGGATGGCAGCACTACGGCAAGTACCAGGCAAGCGGCAGCCACAAGGGCCAGCACAGCGTAATGCTGCCACTCC
Organism: Chromatiales bacterium; assembly: GCA_024640045.1. Classification (GTDB taxonomy): domain Bacteria; phylum Pseudomonadota; class Gammaproteobacteria; order Xanthomonadales; family SZUA-36; genus WTJD01. The sequence goes on from JAHEFS010000016.1 coordinate 32,835, forward strand.
AGCTGCAAGGCAAAACTCCATCCGAATGCGACGGGGGTGACCACCCTGGCCAGGAAGCCCGCCAGCAAGGTACCGAAGGGCCAGACCAGGAGCATGCACAGCAGTCCAAGCAAACCCCATTGCAGCAACAACAGCGCGCCTCGTTCGCGGCGGGTGAGACCCAATGCTGCCAAAAGGGCCTGCTGCACCACACGATGATGATGGATGGCGCTGATGGCACAGAATATCCCGATGCCGGCCACCAGCAGGGTCAGTCCATTCAGGGCATTGGTGACGCGAAAAGTTCGATCGAAAACCGCCAGGCCGACGCCCTTGAGTTCGGCCTGGGAAATCACCTCATCCTGCTCCAGGGCGAAGTCCCTGGACAAGCGCTCGCGAATACCGCCCCAGTCAATCGAATCCGGACCAATAATTGCCAGGGAAGCCGGCTCCAGCCGTGGCCAGCAAGCGTTAAAAAGCACCTCGCTGGTCATCCACTGCGACAAGGGGTTGCCGTAGTCGTAGTAAACACCGAGCACCGGCACGGACAGCCCGGGACAGAGCTCGACCTGGTCGCCGACCTGCCACCCATCCAGGCGCCAGGCACGTTCGCTGATCAATACCCCTGCAGCCTTCTCGAAACGCTGTTGCGCATCGGGCAAGGTCTCGAGTAAGCCGACAGTGCCACGAAACCTCTCATCATCCTGCAGGGTGACAATCTCGACCCGGACATCGCGACCGTCAGGCGTGCTCTGCCCACTGTAATTACGATAACGCTCGACCAGTTTTGCCCCGGGCGCCTCCTGCTCCAGCCAGGAGATCACCTCTGACTGCTCAAGATCTGCCCTGAAGTACAACTGCGCAGCCAGGCGTTGCTGCAGCCAGTCATCCGTAGCCTGGCGGAAACTGAATATCATGGTATTGAGGCCGCTGTTGGCCACCAGCGCCAGGGTCATGGCCATCAGGGCCAGGGCTGCCGGGCCCAGCAACCAGCGGCTGTCAGCCAGCAGCCAGGCCAGCCGCGGCCGAGTGGCGGGTACCAGGCGGGCCAGGCCAGCCAGCAACAGGCGCAGAACGAACGGCAGACACAGCGCCGCACCGAGCAGCAGACAGGCCATGCCGGCCAGGGCCACCCAGAGTACCGTCGCGATCGAGCCCAGAAGCCAGGCCAATGCCAGCAGGGCTATGCCTCCGACCAATAATGCGGCATCTCGCCGGGCCACTTCCCGGATTTGCCAACCCGCAGTCCAACGCTCAAGCAAAGGGGCTCTTAGCGACTGGCGCATGGGCCAGGCCACGCACAGCATCGCTGAAGCTGCCGTCATCAGCAGCGGCATCCAGATACCGCCAGGCGCCAGCACGTCGGGATAAGCAATGTACACCCCGTACAGCTGTGCCAGGGTCTGGCCGACGCCAGGCAACAAGAGGGCTGCCAACTGGGCTCCCAGCCACCAACCCAGCACACTGCCGAGCGACAGAAACAGGGCCAGTTCCACCAACAGGGCCCGGCGCAATTCCCCGCGTGTCGCGCCCGCCAGGCGCAGCTTGCGAATGAGGTCATGCCGGTCGGTATAACTGAATGCCAGGGCGTTATAGGTCAAAAAGATGCCCACCACGAAGGCCAGCAGGCCCATGGCCGCCAGGTTCAGGTGGAAACTGCGGGTCAATTCGGCCGGGTCCGGCGACTGATCGCCGGCCACATACTCCAGCTGCGGTGGCAAGGCCGCCCGGAGTGCTGCCAGCCGCGGGGCCGGCGCATCGAAAACCATGACGTAAGAAAGCTGGCCAGCGGTATTGGTCAGTGCTTGCAGCGCACCGATGTCCAGCAACAATCGATGGCCGAGTTCGCCGCCGGCAACCGCGTGGGCCGGTGGCAACAAGCGACCATCCAGGGTGCGGATGGCGTCACCCTCTTTCCAACCCAGCTGCTCCATCCGCGTGGCGGATGCCCAGATCTCATAGGGTGGCAACGAAAACCCGGAAAATCCGCGTGCACCTTCAAGAGCAGCGTCCGAGCCGGCGGACAACCGGGGCATGGCCAACGGATCGATGCCCAGCAACTCCAGCGGCTCGCTACCCTCGGTACGGACCGTTTGACGAAGCACGGGCGCGAGCATGTCGAAACCCTGGCGCCGCAGAACGATATAGTCCTTCTCCTGCAAACGCAGGCTGGCGTCCCGCGCGCGAATCTCGCCCATGGGAACGGAGCGCAGTACCTGCTCGCCTTGCGCATAGCTGGCGCGCGACTGGGCATTGATTAATTGCGTGCCGACCAGCAACACATTGGCCATGATGATGCTGACCAGCAGAAAACCGGCCTGTACCGGGTGGCGGCGGTAGTGCGCGAGGAGCGAACGGAGCAGCATGGTTCAGGCTGCCGGTTCGAGCTTGCCCCCGGAGAGGCGATATTGCCGATGCGTGAAGGCCGCCATTTCCCGGTTGTGCGTGACCAGCAACAAGGCCGAGCCTGCCTCTTCCACCAGCCTGATGAACAAGGCCATCACTTGCCTGCTCAGACTGTCATGGAGATTGCCGGTGGGTTCATCAGCGAATACGAGCCGAGGGCGATGCGCAAGAGCCCGGGCAATGGCCACGCGTTGCTGCTGGCCGCCCGACAGCACCTCTACCGGGCGGTGCAATATGGCATCGAGGCGCAGGC
>JAHEFS010000217.1 GCA_024640045.1 Chromatiales bacterium
CCCGGTTGGCGCAGCCAGAGGGGCCGCCAGTTAATGCCGTCGAGTGCAGCCGCCTTCCGCAACGCAGTTGCGGGAGCAGGGAAACGAGACTCTGCTGATGCCCGAACTGCCTGAAGTTGAAACGACTTTGCGGGGTGTGGAACCCCACCTCACCGGCCACCTGATCCGTGAAGTCATCGTCCGTAACGCCAGCCTGCGCTGGCCCGTTCCCGATCAAGTCAGCCGGGCCAAGGGGCAACGGGTGGTGCGCTGCTGGCGCCGCGCAAAGTACCTGTTGATCGACCTGGGCCGGGGCGGCTTGTTGATTCACCTCGGCATGTCCGGTTCGCTGAGGGTTTGTGATGCCGGTGATGCGCCGCGCAAGCACGACCACTTCGACATCGTGCTCGACAGTGATACCTGTATACGTTTTAACGATCCCCGCCGGTTCGGCGTTTTTACCTGGTGGGACCCGCCGTCGGAAAGCCACAAACTCCTCGAAAAGCTGGGTCCGGAGCCCCTTTCAGATGCGTTCTCCGGCAACCAGCTCTGGCGAAAATCCCGCGGCCGGAAAGGGGCGGTCAAAAACTTCATCATGGATGGGAAAATCGTTGTCGGCGTGGGCAATATCTATGCCTCGGAAGCGCTCTTCATGTCCGGCATCCACCCCGCGCGGGCAGCGGGCCGGATTTCAGCCAAACGCTACGAAGCCCTCGCCGCAGCCATCCGGGATGTATTGAGCCGGGCGATCCGGCGTGGCGGAACGACTCTGCGGGATTTTCTGAATACCGAGGGTAATCCAGGATACTTTGCCCAGGAACTGCTGGTTTATGAAAGGGAGGGCCTACCCTGCTTCCAGTGCCAGGCGCCAGTGAGAAGAAAAGTGATCGGACAACGATCGAGCTACTACTGTCCCCGCTGCCAGCGCTGAAAGCCGCCAGGTGCCAGACACGGTCGATTGGCTCAGCCGCCATCAGACTCCCGCTCGATGCGCTCATTGGTTCGTTCAAGTGCTTCCAGGTATTGTTGTTCTACCTGTTCCGCTTTTTTCAGGGATTGGATCTGCGGTGCGATGAATGTTTCTTCTATCGCAGGTGTCTCCGGTTCCGGCCAGAGTTTGAAAACCACGAGTGCAATGATGATCAAGACTATGATGAAGCGCATGACAGGCTCCCGATTCACATTCCTGTTAGTCTAGCAGGACCGCATTTCGAACGTGACACGAAACATGGAAACCACCAAATCACTCTTAACGACATGGTTCAAAAAAGGCGGCGAGTCGACACAATCGATCATCAAACGAAGTTTCAGAAACCGGGCTCGCAGCAAACACTGGCTTGCTCCCGAAGCCATTCAAAGCGATTTTTATCAAGGCATCACCAGGTTGTCAGATATGCAGGCTTTTTATGAAAGTGCCGATCTGAATCCAAGCTTTTCCGAACAGCCTCCGGAGGTGGTCGAGGGATTTTGCTATGTCTGTCAGCAGGAGGTCGGCTTTATCATCAATACTGAAATGATTCGCTGCGACAATAACTGGCGCGAGACCATGAATTGCCCGAAATGCGGCCTGATCAACCGGTGGCGCAGCAGCGTGCATGTATTTGAGGCACTGGTTCAGCCCACGGCGCAGGACCGGATCTACCTGACCGAGGCGATAACCCCGCTGTACAAAGAGATAGCATCCCGGCTGCCCGGGTGTACCGGCAGCGAATACGTCGAAGGAAAACCGCTCGGCGCAAAAATCCGGCTGCCCTCGGGATTAACCCGAAATGAAGACGTCACCCGCCTCACCTTTCCTGATGGCAGTTTTGAAGCTGTACTCAGTTTTGATGTGCTCGAACACGTTCCGGATTTTAAACAGGCTCTGCGAGAGTTCTACCGGGTACTGGCACCCGGCGGCCAGGCCCTGATCAGCGTTCCTTTCACTTTCCAGGACCAGACGGTGACCCGGGCTGAAATGGATTCTGAAGGAAAGGTCCAGCACCTGATGGAACCGGTCTATCACGGTGATCCGCTTTCGGATGACGGTGTACTGTGTTACCACGAGTTTGGACTCGACTTTCTGAAAGACCTTCGTGACGCTGGCTTCCAGGATGCTTTTTTGCTGTGTTTCGCGTCCCGTCGCTGGGGATATTATGACGCCAACATGATGTTTGTGGGACGGAAGCACTTTTAAACAAGGAGTCTCACGCGCCACGGCATTGCCAGGTCAGGCACGACGGCTTTCTGGCAGTTCTTCTTCGCCTGCGGCGAAATCGCTCCCTCTCAACTACCTGCGTTTCCCGGCTCCGGGTCCAGCAGGTCCTGCTGTCCCTCATCGGCCCCCTCATCCTGAGTCGCAAGGGGATCGATCATCCTGATTTGTTTGCCGGCATAGAATACGTTCTTGAATTCTTTTCTGCTCACTGAAACGTAGCGTTCGTTGCCGCCGATCTCCACCTGAGAGCCCTCGCGCAGGGCGTATCCGTCCTCATCCACACGCACGACCATGGTGGCTTTTTTGCCGGTGTGGCAGATGGTTTTGAGCTCCTCAAGCTGGTCGCCCCAGGCCAGCAGATAGCGGCTGCCTTCAAACAACTCCCCCTGGAAGTCGGTTCTTAAGCCAAAGCAGAGTGCCGGGATATTCAGGCGGTCGACCACTTCGGTTAGCTGGAAGACCTGGTCCCGGGAAAGGAACTGTGCTTCATCGACCAGAACGCAATGAATGTTCCGCTCCTGCAGGTGCTGCTGCACACACTCAAACAGGTCGTCTTCCCTGGAGAACGCAACGGCATCCGACTCCAGACCGATCCGTGACCGGATCACGCCTGCCTTATAGCGATCATCCAGCGCCGGGGTGAAAAGAAGC
>JAHEFS010000101.1 GCA_024640045.1 Chromatiales bacterium
GATGGCCCAGTGACCGATGACGCTGGCCATGCCGCGCCATGCCTGAGCAGGGTTCATGACCCCGACACCGAGGTAGCGAACGGTCTCTTCATCCGCCATGGCTGAGGCCCAGGGCTGGAAATCCCGTTCAGGGTCGATCTCTCGCAGGATCAGACGTTCAGTTTCTATTCTCATTTCAATTCTTTCTCCAGTAGACCCAATACTGATCTGATTTCAGCAATAGCTTTGGGATAAGAGTCCATCTGGTTATTGCGCAGTACGGCCAGCCGATAATCGATCATGTTGTGAAAGTAAGTGTCGTTGGCGATTGTCTTATAGTTAATTGGAGTGGCGGACTCCAGAAACTGCAGGTCACGAAAGTGCTCCAGGAAATAAGGACGCATGATATCGAGTGTCACCCCCTGACCAATATCACGCCCGCTGAGGATGTTTTCATAGTGATGATCGAAGATCCTGGTGATGCCGAGTCTGAGATCCAGGTTCGTGATGGACTGTAAGCCGATGGACTTCAGCGTCTCATAGGCAGTGGTATTGAGGTTGATGCCATGTACGCCGTAGGCCGCGCCAAAAAGCCGATCAAGCGACGGATCGTAAGTGCCGCCGGTTTTAAGGCGCCGGGAAAGCTCCTCGATACGTGGAAGGGTCTCTTGCAATTTCGCCAGGCGGAGTTCGAGTTCCGCCAGATCGGCCTCGAGCGTGGTTCGGACTTCGCGCAACAGGGCTTGCTCCTGCTGATGCTGAAGCCGCCGGTCATTCCAGTCTGAGATCGCCAAAGCGATCAGGATGCCGAGGATGATCAGTAACAACTCGCCCATCGCATAACGCCAATTGAGCGAATGAATCAGTTTTTCGGGGCGCAATTCAGTCTCCAGGGGGTGCGTAGTGTGCTTGGTCTTCGGTTCCCACTTTACAAAGAATCAAGGCGCTCGCGCCAGCCGCCCAACAGGGGGAAGCCCGGTCGCGGAGCGCGCTCTCCGGGATCGATGCCGGCAGCCCGCAGGCAGGCCCAGGCCAGGCACAGGTTGGAGTTCATCGCCGGTCGCCCGGTGGCATCCTGCAAATCGCAAACCAATTGCAGCCCGGGCATGCCGGTGCCGGTGACCACGATGGCATCGGCGTTGGTGTCCCGGACCGCCTCCAGAATCCGGCTCGTCACATCCGAGCCGCGCAAATTATAGATTGCCCGGGTGTCTTGCATATCGGGCTGGGCTGACATCGCAACTGCGATCTCGAATTCTCGCCGTGTCCAGTAGCTTTCGGCCTCCGCCAGCAGCCAGGCGGGATAGGGGCAGGCCAGCGCGATACGCCGGGCGCCCAGGTGTTTTAGGGACTGGGCGATGGCGGAAGCGGCGGTAACGACCGGGTACCCATATTTGCTTTCCAGTCGCAGAACCGCGTCGCGTTCTTGTTCTAACGAAACGAGGTAACTCGAAGCGGTGCAGGCAAAAGCCAGCGCGTTGAGTTCAAGCCCATCGAAACTCTGGAGCGTCTGATCCAGGTTATGGAAGTATTCCAGGAACCGTTGCCGTGGCTCGGACCGGCTGGTGCAGCGCGTAGTCAGCATGGAGACGCGCTCCGGAAGCAAAGCCGACATTTCCGGCTCCACCGTCGGGTTCGATTGCGGCGTGACGACGCCGATTCTTCCGAGCCGTCCGTAGTCTCGTTCAGCCATCAGCGTTGCTCCAGTGGCAATATGTCACAATGATATACTAATAGGTCTTATGAGCTAGCAGGACAACCGCCTTTGGCCGACCCCGTTTCAAACTCCCCCGTCGTGATTGCCGGTGCCGGTCCGGTCGGCCTGTTCAGTGCCTTGCTGCTGGTACGGCAAGGGTACCCTGTCGTCGTTCTTGAGCAAAACACAGAAGTGACTGAGGATATGCGTGCCTCGACGTTTCATCCGGCCACGCTGGACTTGCTCGACCGTTGTGACTTGTCCGGCGAACTGGTCGCCATGGGGACACCGGCGCAACGGTGGCAGTACATGATTCATGGCACCGATGAACGCGCCATATTTGACCTGGGCGTGCTCGGTGATCTGACCCGGCATCCTTACCGGCTGCAATGTGAACAGTTTAATCTCACCCGCCTGATCGTCGAGCGCTTGCGCCAGGAACCATTGTGCGATTTGCGTCTGGGGTGGCAGGTGACGGACGTTGACCCAGGCGAAGACCAGGTCCGGATTCGCGCCAGCAGGCCAGGGCTAAGCGAAACGTTCCAGACGCCGTGGCTGATCGCCGCCGATGGAGGCCGCAGCACCGTGCGCAAGCGTCTCGGCCTGTCCTTCGAGGGTAGCGTGTTCCCCAAGACTTCCATCACACTGGTGGTGCGCTTTCCCTTCGAAAACCACGTACCGGGGTTGCTGGGTGTCAGTTATGTGTGGACCGATGACGCGCACTACAGCCTGATGCAGATTCGCGATCTGTGGCGGTTTTCCTATTCACCCAACCAAAGCCAGACCGTCGAGGACGCCTTGTCCGAACCCGTAGCGCAGGCCAACATGGCGCGTGTTTTCCCCGGTTTGGGACCGTTCGATCTACTGCAACGCAATTACTACACCCTGCATCAGCGCTGCCTGGCGTCGTTTCGCGTTAACAGGGTGTTGTTTGCCGGGGACTCCGCTCACCTCAACAGTCCCGCCGGCGGCATGGGGATGAACAGTGGCTTGCATGATGCGGCCTGCCTGATCGAACACCTGGTCCCGGTGCTGGAGGGGGCCGGTGAGCACCTGCTGGACCGTTACGACCGCCGCCGCCGGACCATCGCGCTGGAGGAAGTGCAGCGACTGTCCGCGAAGAATTACCGGCGCCATCGGGAAACAGATCCGGAAAAACGCAAAGTCATCTGGGCGGAATTGCAGGAAACGACGCGGGACCGTGACAAAATGCGTGCATTCCTGATGAATTCTTCGATGATTCGGTCCAGGCAAAGAGAACAGGAGATCGCTTGATGGTTGATTCACGGCATACAGAGGCTCTGGCAGCGGCAGGAATCGATGTCCCGGAGCAAGTTACGGCCTACGTCAGGGGGCGGCAGGTGGCCGCAGATACGGCCGCAGTCGCGCTGCCGGTGATTAACCCTGCCAACGAAGAGTCCGTCACGCAGTTGATGGAAGCGAGCGATACGGATGTTGGTCTCGCTGTCGGGGCCGCGCGGGAAGCATTCGAAAGCGGAGCATGGCCGCGAATGTCGGTAAAACAGCGGCAGGCGATTTTGCGGGACGCAGCGCAGCTGGTGGCGGAAAACCAGCAGGAACTGGCCCTGCTGGAAACGGTCTGCGCCGGTTTGCCGGTGGCCCACCTGACGGGTCGCCAGATTCCGCGGGCTGCCGAGAACTTCAGCTTTTTCGCCGATTATATTGGCTTGATGGCGGGTGAGACCTTCGAGCAGGAAGCCGGGTTTTTGACCACGGTCACCCGGGAGCCCGCCGGGGTGGCGGCGCTGGTGGCACCCTGGAATGCACCGCTCGCGCTGGCCAGCATGCAGATAGCTTCCTGTATCGCGTTTGGCAATTGTTGCGTCAGCAAGCCTTCCGAATACACGCCGTTGTCGGTGCTGCGCCTGGTGCAATTGCTGGAACAGGCCGGAGTGCCCGAGGGTGTAATCAACGTGGTTAACGGCAGGGGGCCGGTCACCGGGCATGCGCTGGTCAGTCACCCGGGTATCGATCGCATTGCTTTTACCGGGGGCACGGCCACGGCACGCAGCATCATGCGGGACGCCGCCGCCCAGCTGACGCCGGTGCATTTCGAACTCGGCGGCAAGTCGGCCAACATGGTTTTTGCAGACGCCGACGTCGAACGGGCGGTTGACGGCTCGCTGATCAATGTCTACAGCAACAATGGACAAATTTGTATCGCCGGCTCCCGCATCCTGGTACAGCGTCCGGTCGCCGAAGCCTTTATCGACGCGTTCGTGGCCAGGGTAAAGAATCTTCGTGTTGGTGACCCCATGGATCCGTTGACCGAGGTCGGGCCGCTGGCCTTTGCCGCTCATCGCGACCGGGTGCTTTCCTACGTAGCGCTGGCACGGGAAGAAGGCGCCGAGATTCTCGTTGGTGGAACATCCGCACCAGGGTTCGATCGTGGCTACTACGTCTCGCCAACCGCAGCGTTGGTGACCGATAACAACTTACGGATCTGCCAGGAAGAGGTTTTTGGGCCCTTCGCCACCATCCAGGTGTTCGATGAGCCTGAAGAGGCCATCGCCATTGCCAACGAATCGGATTATGGGCTGGTAGCCTATGCCTGGACTTCGGACCTGGCGTTGGCCATGACACTGCAGAGCGAGATTCGGGCCGGGACGGTTTGGATTAACACGCCGCTGGTGCGGGATTTACGCGCACCCTTCGGCGGGTTCAAACAATCTGGCATCGGCCGGGATGGGCCGCGTCAGTGCGCCGAATTCTACACCGAGGAGAAAGCCACCATCGTACCGAGAGTGACTTTTCCGATTCGAAAAATGGGAGTGGACTGATGAATGACCTGATCAGGGACTTGCAGGCCGTCGTCGGGGCGGAGCACCTCACCACCGATGCGCGGGAATGTGACTACTTTGCCCAGGACGTGTTCACACGGAGCGAGCCGGCCGGCGTCGTCGTTGCGCCGGGTGACACCGGACAGTTGGCGCGCGTGGTGGGCCTTGCCGTGGCCGCAGGCGCGGCCGTCGTACCCAGGGGGGGTGGGATGTCCTACACCAGTGGCTATGTGCCGGCAGAAAAGGGCTCGGTCCTGCTCGATATGTCTCGTATGGGTCGGATCCTGGAAGTCAACCGGGACGATATGTACGTAAGGGTCGAAGCGGGAATCACCTGGCAGGCGCTCTACGAGGGCTTGCACGAGCAGGGTTTACGCACACCCTATTGGGGAACGCTTTCGGGACGTTTTGCCACCGTCGGCGGCAGCCTCTCGCAGAACAGTATTTTCTGGGGGTCGGGCCACCACGGCAGTGCGGCTGATTCCGTGATTGGTCTGGAGGTGGTACTGGCGGACGGGCGCGTTCTCAATACGGGTTCCGCCGCCCAGGTCAAAGCGCGGCCGTTCTTTCGGCACTTCGGGCCTGACCTGACTGGTCTGTTCACCGGGGATGGCGGAGCGCTGGGCGTGAAGGCCACCGTGACCCTGCGCCTGTTACCGGATGCCGGGGAACGTGAATTTGGTTCTTTCGCTTTTGATCGCTACCAGGATATGGCCGCGGCGATGAGCGAAATTGCTCGCCAGGACCTGGTATCGGAATGTTTCGGTTTCGACCCTTACCTGCAAAAGCAGCGCATGAAGCGTGAAAGCCTGGCCAAGGACGCCAGCCAGTTTGCCGGCCTGTTGAAGTCGTCTGGCGGTGTCGGTAAAGCGGTCAAGGAAGGTGCGAAGCTGGCCCTGGCAGGCCGGCGATTCATGGATGATGTGCTGTGGTCGTTTCACGTCATCTGTGAAGAACGGACCGCTGAGGCCGCTCAGCACTGCCTGGCTGAGGCAACCCGGATCGCGCGGGCGCAGGGTGGCAGGGTGTTGCCGGACAGCATTCCGCGCATCGTCCGGGCCAACCCTTTCGGTCCGGTCAACAACATGTTGGGCCCGGCGGGCGAGCGATGGGTGCCAGTACACGCATTGGTGCCGCATTCACTGGCAGCCAGCGCGCTCGGCCAGGTTGAAGCCTTGTTCGAACGCCACCGTAAGGGCTTCGCCGCCATGGATATCCACACGGGTTACTTGCTCGCCACCGTCAGCACGAACTGCTTCGTGGTGGAACCGGTTTTCTTCTGGCCGGATGCGATCGAGGAGGTGCACCGGCGCAGCGTCGAGCCACATCATCTGAAGCGCATCGAGGGCTTTCCGGCCAACCCCGAAGCCCAGGCGCTGGTTCGGCAGGTCAAAGAAGAGTTGTCGGAATTGTTCAGCGCCATGGGCGCGGTTCACCTGCAGGTTGGCAAGGCCTACCATTACCGCCAGGGTTTGCGGGATGAGCCACTGGCCCTGGTGCGTGAGCTGAAGCGGGTGGTGGATCCGGGCAACCGGATGAACCCCGGGTGCCTTGGGTTGTGATTCTAAAGTCATACGCCAACCTGGGTTTTGGCGGCCAGGCTGCCCAGACCCACTATCGCAAGGCGGGGGAGGGGCCACCGTTAATCATGCTGCATCCCTCGCCCCTGTCATCGGCCTTCATGATTCCCCTGATGGAGTTGCTGGAGGGCATGGCGACAGTCTATGCACCGGACACGCCGGGGTACGGACAGTCAGATCCCTTGCCGGAGGCGCCAGACGATCTGGGCGGTTACGTGGCTTGGTTGGCGCAGCTGCTGGACGCCTTGCAGCTGCCCCGAATCGGGCTTTACGGCTCCGCAACTGGCGCGCAAATTGCGATCCAGTTCGCGCGCGCGCACCCGGAAAAACTATCTTACCTGGTGCTGGAAAACGCGGTTCACTTTGCGGATGAAGAGCGCGATTGGATTCTGTCCGAATATTTCCCCAGCCTGGAACCCGCCGCGGATGGCAGCCACCTCGCGCGGGCCTGGGAGATGGCCGATTCGCTGTTCAGGCGTTTTCCCTGGTTCGATGACAGTGAAGACGCGGCAGTGGCCGGGCCGAACCCGCCTGTATCCCTGGTGCACGGGGTGGCGATGGGCTATCTCGTTGCTGGTGCCGACTACGATCGCGCGTACCGGGCGGCTTTCATGAACGAACGGGCGGAGAACATGCAGGCGCTTGAAGTGCCCACGTACGTGATCCGCTGGCCAGGCAGTATCCTGCGACCCTATGCCGATCGGCTCGACGATTTCGATTGGCCGGAGCATATCCAGATGGTTCGCTGTGGGCCATCCCCGGATGAGCGGCTTGCTGCGTTGCAGGACCTCGTCAGCCAGTTGCAGAGGCCATAAAAAAAGCGCCCGGCTGAACCGGGCGCCCTGAATGTCCGTGAATCAGTGCCCGCCGGGTTTTTCAGTTGTCTCGGAGCGGCTGTCAATAATCTTTTTCATGTAAGTCCAGGAAGTTTCGTTGCGGCGCGTGTCATCCAACGGCGGCGGCGCGACGTACTCTGGGTAGGAAGTTGAAATTTCGGTTTTCATGGCGGCCGGAAGTTGTTCGAAGCTTTCCAGTTTTTTACCCATGGCATTGAAATACATCACACCGGCCCGTCCGTTCATTTCCATCCAGGGGAGCCACTGTGACAGGCGAACCCAGGAGACCACGGGAAAAGCCTCGGCCTTGTTGGCGTCCAGCAGTTCATCCATATCTCCGTTGAAATCGAAAATCTCGGTGGCATGATAGGTGCCGCCCACGTACTTCTGGTACTCGCCCGCCAGCGGATTGGTGTAGAACAGCGGTACCTCGAAATTCATCATCCAGGTGCCGTTGATTTCACTCATGCGCACAGGTGTTACGTTACCCTCTGCATCGCGGCCAAAGCTGGGTCGGCCGTTGACCGGGTCGTTGGCGACGTGGATGACGTCCACGGTTTCACCGCTCCAGGGATTGTCCCAACTCTTCAGGATTTCGTTGGTCTTGGGGTCCAGGTAAAGCATGATTTCGCGCGAGACCATCCGGTAGCCAGTGCCGCGGTCGGGGTCTTCCACCGTGCCGCACTGGCGCACGTTCATACCCAACAGGTTAAACAGGTGCTTGTCACGCTCACCCGGCACCCGTGCGTAAGCGCGCCCACTCCAGCTGTAAACGACCGGTTTGGCGTCTTCCAGCGAGCACTGGATTTTGCGGTTGATCTGGACGTACCCCTCGGCGGTGTCCGGATCGATGGTTTGCGCACCTGCCAGTACCGGCAGCGACAGCAAGGCGGGCAATGCGAGGCGCGCCAGGCTGCTGAGTGTTAGGTGGTTCATGGGTTTATCTCCTGTTTGGGTTCGAGTGATGGAATAAGGATCAGTTCGTAAAGCTCACCGGCGGCACCCCGCAGGAACGCCGCGCTCCGACCGGACCAGGGACCCTGGTCGATGATGTGGGATTCCGTTCCTGCCGGCAGTTCCTCGACCGCGAAGGCGATCCATGCAATGCCGGGTGGCAGGCTGCCGAGTTCCGGTGCGTCGACCAGGCCGTCCAGTTGGTCGATCTCGATCAGATGGTTGCCGGCCAACTGCAGGGTTGCAACCGGGTGTTGCGTGGTTATTGGTAAGCCATGGGCGCGGTTGATGACGGTGATTTTGGTCTCGAAGCGCAGGCTGGCCCTGTTGGCCAGCCGTTCATAGGGTTCCACGGTCGCTTCGCGGTCACCGGTGAGCATCACCGGTATGAAGAGCCGATCCACTGCGCATCTCGCGAAGGGCAATTCGAACGGTGGCACTTCCGCCTTGACCTCGGTGAGATACAGCACCTCACCGGCTGGACCGACTGCCTGCATGGCACGAATAGCGTCACTGACTTCGAGGTTTGCGGGCGGGCCAATCACCTCGAAGGCCGAATCACGCAGGCGAGGGAATAGTGCATCCGTATTTAGGACGTTGATTTCGAGCGACATCCAGCCGTAGTGACGGAAGGGCTCGTTCGCTTCCATGCCTGGTACACCCAGGATTTGCAGCCAGGGCTCGTCCAGTTCATTTGCGAGCCAGGTATTGGAACAGCCCGCCAGGCCAGGGATACCCCAGCCGTCGGCCTGGGCATCGCTCACCGTGTTCAGGCTGTGAGTGCGCTGGCCCAAGTGTTCACAATAGGCGCGAATGCTATCATCCGGCTGGCCGGTTGCAATCGTGGCATATAACACTGGGCCAAGGGTGGCTGCAGCCAAGGGGTTTACTCCGTGATCGGTCCGGGGTTAAAGGTACCGGGCCCCCGACATAAAACCTAATAATATAATAATATAACATTTCGATGAATGCACAGGCTGACCCGGCCTCAGCAGACAGGGCGATGGGGCTGAGACATGAGTGAAAAACGGATGAAACACTACGCGGCTTTGCCATTGCAAGTGACCTGCCAGGGGGTTAACCGCCTGGGCAGTGTGAGCGCGGCGCGCGCCTCAATGCGCAAGACCATCGATCACATTGGCGACACGATCCAGGGCTGCAAGCGTTTTTACGCGACCTTTGCCGGTGAAACCATCCGTTTGGTGGTGCTTCCGGAATACTTCATGACCAGTTTTCCGGCCGGCGAAAGTATCCCCGAGTGGCAGGAAAAGGCCTGCATCCACCCGGATGGGCCCGAATACGCCGCGCTGGGTGAACTGGCAAAAGAGCATGAGATTTATCTGTCCGGCAATGCCTACGAGGTCGATCCGCATTTTCCGGAACTCTATTTCCAGGTCAGTTTCATCATCGACCCGAGCGGTGAAGTCATATTGCGCTACCGGCGACTGATCTCGATGTTTGCGCCCACTCCTTACGATGTGCTTGACGAATTCCTGCAGCACTACGGCGCGGAGGCTTTATTTCCGGTGGTCGATACGCCGCTGGGCCGTCTGGCCTGTGTGGCCTCCGAGGAAATTCTTTACCCGGAAATCAGCCGGGCGCTGGCGCTTAACGGCGCCGAGGTCCTGTGCCATTCCTCCAGCGAAGTGGGCAGCCCGCTGCCGACTCCCAAGAACACTGCCAAGCTGGCGCGCGCCTGGGAGAACATGGCATACGTGATCTCAGCGAACAGCGCCGGCATCGCCGGAATCGCAGTTCCGTTGAACTCCACCGACTGCCATTCGCAAGTGGTGGATTACCGGGGCAAGCTGTTGGCCGAAGCCAATGCGGGTGAATCGATGAATGGCGTGGCCGTCATTGATGTCG
>JAHEFS010000218.1 GCA_024640045.1 Chromatiales bacterium
CTGCCAACGACTCGAAAATCCTTTTCGTGCGTTCATGCAAAAATTATGTTCTTATCGCAGCAGCTGTACACCTGTCACATTTGACAGACTTTTCAAAAGCCCAGTTCGCGGGCAAGGTCCTTGATCTGTTCCCTGGTGACGGCGTCGAGGGTCGCGGGCCGGCCCCAGTCGCGGCTGGTTTCCGCACCGGTTTTATGCGTTGCGTCGATGCCCATTTTGCCGCCCAGGCCCGGTTTGGGGCTGGCGAAATCCAGGTAATCGATCGGCGTGTTTTCAACCAGCACGGTATCGCGGAACGGGTCGGCACGTGTCGAGATGGCCCAGATCACCTCTTTCCAGTTGCGTATGTCGATATCGTCGTCGGTCACGATGACGGTCTTGGTGTAGGTGAATTGCCGTAGCCAGGACCATATGCCGAACATGATGCGGCGCGCATGGCCAGGGTACTGCTTGCGGATGCTGACGATGGCCATGCGGTAGGAACAGGCCTCCGGGGGCAGGTAGAAATCAACGATTTCGGGAAACTGTTCCTGTAACAGCGGTATGAACATCTCGTTCAGGGCCGCAGCCATGATCGAGGGTTCGTCCTCGCCGGGTTTGCCCATGTAGGTGGTCAGGTAAATCGGGTCCTGGCGCCGGCTGATCCGTTCCACGGTGAAGACCGGGAATTCGGCGCGCGAGTTGTAATAGCCCGTGTGATCGGCGAACGGTCCCTCCATGGCCATTTCACCGGCGTGGATCAGGCCTTCGAGGACGATTTCGGCGCCGTGCGGAACGGGCAGGCCGGTATGGGCGGAGGTCACGATACGGCTCCTGCGCCCGCGCAACAGGCCGGCGAACTGGTACTCGGAAAGGGTGTCCGGTATCGGTGTGACCGCGGCCAGCAGGGTCGCGGGGTCCGCGCCGATGACCACGGACACCGGAAACGGTTGGCCCGGGTTGGCGGCCTGGAATTCACGCAGGTCCTGCGCGCCTCCGCGGTGCGGCAACCAGCGCATGATCAGCTTGTTTTTTCCAATCAATTGCTGGCGGTAGATGGCGAGGTTGACCCTGGGTTTGTTCGGACCGCGGGTAATCACCATGCCCCACGTGATCAGGCGGCCGGCGTCATCAGGCCAGCAGGTCGAGATGGGCAGCGTCTCAAGATCGACGTCGGGGCCTTCGCTGACGCACGCCTGCCAGGGCGCCTTGTCCACCAGCTTGGGTGTCACGTGCGCCAGCCGGGCGAAGCCCGGCACGGCGTCCATGACGGCCTGGCGGTTTTCCGGCAGGTGCGGGTTCCTCAGAAAAGCCAGGTCGTGGCCCAGTTGTGTCAGCTCCTCGCGTTTCTCCAACTCCAGCGCAGCCAGCACCCGCTGTTCGTTTCCAAACAGGTTGGACAGCACGGGCATGCCGAAACCCTGCGGGTTTTCAATCAACAGTGCAGGGCCGTTATTGACCAGGCTGTGGTGGCTCAGGGCGGTGATCTGCAGGTGCGGGGATACCGGCCGGGCCACCTTGATCAATTGCCCGGATTGCATCAGCGCATCCATGAATTCGCGAAGGTCTGGCCAGGCCTTGCGGTTCACCTGACGGTGGTGATGATCAAGAAACCTGCTGAATCCCATGGGAAACACCTGGGCCCGAATACATGCCCGCCTGTTCGACGAGGTAGCCGTTACACGCGCCCAGCGGCAGCAGGCCGGCCAGTTCGGCGCTCAATTGATGAGGATCGGCCCCCTTGCGGGCCCGGTCAAAAATATCGATGATCTCCATGGTGTGGCTGGACTGCGGACTGATGCGCAGAACATCGACTTCCAGCGCCTCGAGTTCGGGCATTTGGTCCAGCACCTGGTGGGTCAGCGCGGACTGGGTCTGAATACCGTTGAGCACCAGGAACGCCTCGCCCTCCCTGGTTTTCAGCAAACTGCCGTCCGGGTACTCCAGGCACTTGAAGCGGCAGTCGTCCTTCGGCAGGTTGTGGGAACGCGCGGTGTAGCAGCGGGCCGAGTACGCCAGCGGCAAGCGGCCCAGCGCAAAGACCTCCGTTTCCACACCTGCGGGTCGCCCGGCCTGCAGGTCCTTCAGGGTATCCAGGCCCAGTTCGACCGGCAGGACCCAGCGTTTCAGTCCCTTTGACGCCAATAGGCTTAGGCTGCGTGAGTTATAGATATTCACACTCGGGCCGGTGACGAATTCGTGGCCGGCCGTGCTCAGCAACTGCACTGCCGCAATATCGTTGGCCTCGACCATAAAGGCGTCGTTGGCGCACAGTTTTTTCAGGCTGCTTAGTTCAGAGGCGGCTTCCAGAAGGGTCAGCGACGACAGGATCACCTGCTTGCCGGATTGCTGCAGTTCCCCGCCGATCGCGAACCAGTCTTCCGGTTTTACCAGTCTGCGCTTGGAGCAGATGACTTCACCGAGGTAGACGATTTCGGCGGGGCTGTCCGCCGCCTGCCGGTAGAAGTCCAGGACCTGCTGGCGCTCCCAGAAATAGGTGATGGGTCCGATGGACAATTTCATCGTCATAAAGCCTATTGCCAGGGCCGGTGATAGGCGCCGAGCGTGGTTTGGGAACCTTCCGAAACATCTTCCAATTGCCGCATCCACTGTTCCTTTGGCCGGTAGCCCTCCGGATTCTGCAGGCATTGGTCGATGGCGGCGCGCATGACGGCGGTCACCTGCGCGACGTAAGCCGGGCTGCGCTGGCGTCCCTCGACCTTGACGGCGCTGACACCGATCTTTCTGAGCTCTGGCAAAATGGACAGCGTGTTCAGGCTGGTGGG
>JAHEFS010000102.1 GCA_024640045.1 Chromatiales bacterium
CTCATGCGGCCTGACCCCCGCTCATCTCCGCCTGCGGCGCGTCGACAATCGATCGCCCGTGTTGCACGTAATATTCGAATTCAGGCCAGAAGTGACGGAGCATCCCCTGCACCGGCCAGGCTGCCGCCTCACCGAACGCGCAAATGGTATGTCCTTCGATCTGACCGGCTGCGGAACGGAGCAACTCGAGGTCCTCCATCCGGCCCTTGCCGTCGACGATGCGTTGCAGGACGCGGTGCATCCAGCCCGTACCCTCACGGCACGGCGTGCACTGACCGCAAGATTCCATGTGGTAGAACCGCGCGATGCGTGTGCAGGCACGGACCATGCAGGTGGTTTCATCCATCACCACGACCGCACCAGACCCCAGGCCCGAGCCTGCTTTGCTCAAGGCATCAAAGTCCATGGTCAAGTCCATCATGAGATCACCCGGCAAAACCGGCATGGATGATCCGCCAGGAATGACGCCTTTCAGGGCGTTGCCATTGCGCACGCCGCCGGCCATTTCCAGCAAATCCTTGAAAGGTGTACCGAGCGGAACTTCAAAGTTGCCCGGCTTGTTGACGTGCCCGGAAACAGAGAACAGCTTGGGGCCGCCATTGTTGGGTTTACCCAAACCCAGGAACCACTCGCCGCCCCGGCGCATGATGGCCGGCACGGATGCCAGGGTTTCGGTGTTGTTGATGGTGCTGGGCTTGCCGTAGAGTCCGAAGTTAGCCGGGAACGGCGGTTTGAAGCGGGGTTGCCCCTTCTTGCCTTCCAGTGACTCCATCAGCGCGGTTTCTTCGCCGCAAATATAGGCGCCTGCACCGAGTGCGGTATGAATTTCCATGTCGATGCCGGATCCCAGAACATTGTTTCCAAGCAGGCCGGCTTCACGCGCTTCCTTGAGCGCATGCTCGAAGCGCTCAAAAGGTTCGTGGTGGAACTCACCCCGGAGGTAGTTGTAACCCACGGTCGCGCCCATGGCGTACCCGGCGATAGCCATACCTTCGATCACCGCATGCGGGTTGAAGCGCAGGATATCCCGGTCCTTGCAGGTCCCCGGCTCGGACTCGTCCGAATTACAGAGAATGTACTTCTGCACGGGGGCCGAACGCGGCATGAAACTCCACTTCAGGCCACAGGGAAAGCCCGCGCCGCCGCGGCCGCGCAGAGCCGAAGTCTTGAGTTCATCGATAATCTGCTCGGGAGGGGTCTTCTCCTCGAGAATCTTTCTCCAGGCCTGGTAGCCATCAACCGAAAGATAGCTCTCCAGGGTCCAGGGTTTATCGAACCCAAGTGTGGTGAATACTACGTTATGTTCTGCCATGACTCAGTCCAGGCCATCCAGGATCTGGTCCACGGTTTCCGTGTCCAGGTTCTCGTGATAGTGGCCATCCACTACCATCATGGGCGCACCGCAGCAGGCTGCCAGGCACTCTTCTTCGACCACCAGCGTGATGCGGCCGTCTCCGGTGGTTTCGCCCAGTTTCACGCCGAGCCGTTCCTCGACATGCTTGACGATATCTTCCGCGCCATTCAGCCAACAGGAAATATTGGTACAGATGTTGACCTTGTGCTTGCCTACCGGCTGGGAGTGGAACATGGAGTAAAAACTCACGACCTCGAATGCCCACACGGGCGGCAAGCCGAGATAATCTGCCACCGCTTCAATCAACCCACGGTCCAGCCAGCCCCCATTCTGATCCTGGGCAGCCATCAGCGACTGGATCAATGCCGAGCGCTTCTGCTCGGCGGGAAACTTGGCCGCCCAGTGGTCGATCGTCTGACGGGTGGCAGCACTCAGCAGGGCAGCGGTGCCCTGCACATGCTCGGGCTGTTGGCTCATCGGTCCACCTCCCCGAAAACGATATCCATGGTGCTGATGATGGCCACCACGTCGGCCAGCATGTGTCCACGCGACATCTCGTCGATCGAGGAGAGATGTGCGAAACCGGGCGCGCGGAAATGTGCACGGAACGGCTTGTTGGCGCCGTCCGAAACCAGGTAACAGCCGAATTCCCCTTTGGGCGCCTCAACTGCGGCATAGGTCTCGCCTTCCGGCACGCAATAGCCTTCGGTAAACAGTTTGAAGTGATGGATCAGGGCTTCCATGTCGTCCTTCATCTCTTCACGGGTCGGTGGAATGACCTTGAAATTCTTGGACATGACATGTCCGGGGTTGGCCCGCAACCAATCCACGCACTGCAGGATAATACGAGCGGATTGGCGCATCTCCTCGACGCGCACCAGGTAGCGGTCATAGCAGTCGCCGTTGACCCCAACCGGAATATCGAAATCCATCTCCGGATACATTGCATAAGGCTGCTTCTTACGCAGATCCCACTCGATGCCGGATCCCCTCAGCATCGGGCCGCTGAATCCGCGCTGCAATGCGCGCTCGGGCGTGACCACGCCAATGCCCACGTTGCGTTGTTTCCAGATACGGTTATTGGTCAGAAGTGTTTCGTAATCATCGACCTTGGAAGGGAAATCACGGGCAAACGCTTCGATGAAGTCCAACAAACTGCCTTCGCGCCACTCATTCCGGCGCTTCAGATCCTTGCCTTTGGTCCAGGGAGACTCCTTGTACAGCGGCATCCGGTCAGGCAAATCGCGATAGACACCGCCCGGGCGATAATAACTGGCGTGCATACGGGCGCCGGAAGCAGCCTCGTACATGTCGAGGATCATTTCCCGCTCGCGGAAGGCGTACAGGAACAAGGTCATGGCGCCCAGGTCGAGACCGGCCGCACCAATCCACAGCAGGTGGTTGGCCAAACGGGTGATCTCGTCGAACATCGTGCGGATGTATTGGGCACGGATGGGTGAATCGATACCCAGCAGTTGCTCGATCGCACGCACGTAGGCGTGCTCGTTGCACATCATGGACATGTAGTCCAGGCGGTCCATGTAGCCGATGGTCTGATTGAAGGGCTTGCTTTCCGCCAGTTTCTCGGTGGCCCGATGCAACAAACCGATGTGGGGATCGGCACGAACCACCGATTCGCCTTCCAACTCCAGCACCAGGCGCAACACACCATGTGCCGCCGGGTGCTGAGGCCCGAAATTCATTGTATAGCTGTTAATTTCACCCATGGCTATTCAGCCCCTGCCGCATCGAGATCGGCCGCATCTTCGGCAGCCTGATCAATATCGTCCGCCTTGTACCGGGAGTCTTCACGAATCACCCGCGGCACGAGCACGCGCGGCTCAATCTCGACCGGCTCATACACCACGCGGCGCTTTTCCTCGTCGAACCGCACCGTGACGTTGCCGATCAGCGGAAAGTCCTTACGGAAGGGGTGACCGGTAAACCCGTAATCTGTGAGGATGCGCCGCAGATCAGGGTGTCCTTCAAACACGATGCCGAACATGTCGAAAGCCTCGCGCTCGTACCAGTCGGCGGAATTCCAGACCTCCACCAGTGAAGGCACCACCGGGAAGCCTTCGTCGCTGGCAAATGTCCGCACTCTGAGACGCCAGTTGTGGCGGAATGAAATCAGGTGAATAACCACTGCAAAACGCTGTTCAGCTGCCTGTGACTCGGGCAGCTCGCGCCAGCGGAACCGGCCCGGGCCAAGCGCCCCGACACCACGGCTGAACCCTTCGCGCGTTGCATCCTCAGTTTCCCATTCATCGATCCCGAAGCCGAGATAATCCACACCGCACAAGTCGGTCAACTGTTCGAAGGCCATCGACGCGTCATCACGCAGGACGCGCGCGGTTTCCAGCCAGCTTTCGAGCGGCACCTGCAAGGTCATGACATTCAGAGGGTCACCGCTCAAATCGATCTCGTCCCCGAGCCGTTCTTTGAGGGCGGCGGCCAGCGCTGGAGTTCCCATGGGCATATCGTTACCTGGCTATCGTGTTGGTTCGCTTGATCTTTTTCTGCAGTTGCAGGATGCCGTAGATCAGCGCTTCTGCCGTCGGCGGGCAGCCCGGCACGTAGATATCGACCGGCACGACGCGATCGCAACCGCGCGTGACCGAATAGGCGTAGTGATAATAACCGCCGGCATTGGCACAGGATCCCATCGAGATGACCCACTTCGGCTCGGCCATCTGGTCATAGACCTTGCGCAGCGCAGGCGCCATCTTGTTAACCAGGGTACCGGCCACGATCATGACGTCCGACTGCCTGGGACTGGGGCGATAAATGACGCCGAAGCGGTCAAGGTCATAGCGGGCAGCGCCCGCCTGCATCATTTCTACCGCGCAGCAGGCGAGACCGAAAGTAACTGGCCAGAGAGATCCCGTCCTGGCCCAGTTGATCAACGAGTCCACTGTCGTGGTCACCACACCCCGCTGCAGCAGTGGATTTTCATCCGCGCCAGGGCGCAGGATGTCGTCGACTTGCCCGAGTTCCACTACTCCCATTCCAGGGCTCCCCGTTTCCAGACGATGAAGAATCCGATGACCAGTTCAACCACGAAGACCGTCATGGCGGCGATACCGAACATGCCGAGCTTGTCCAGCACGACGGCCCACGGAATGAAAAACGCGATTTCGAGATCGAAAATGATGAACAGGATGGCCACCAGGTAAAAGCGGACATCGAATTTCATGCGGGTGTCCTCGAATGCCTCGAAGCCACATTCGTAGGGTGAGAGTTTCTCCGAATCCGGGCGGCGCGGCCCGAGGATTCCGCCAATGACCACGAGGGCTACGCCCATTCCCGTGGATATGGCGAGAAAGATCAGAATGGGCAGGTATTCTGCGAGCATGCTCCGTTCTCTTTTATCCGGCAACGCAAGTCGCCAATATCAATGGTGCCCAAGGCCGGACTCGAACCGGCACGGCTTTCGCCACTACCCCCTCAAGATAGCGTGTCTACCAATTCCACCACTTGGGCTTTTCGTTAACTCCGCTCTGTATCAGCGGGCATCAACCACCGCCGCCGGACTCCGGGTCAGGCTCGGCAAGCCCAGGGGCTTCTTCTTCCAGAACTGGCAGATCTCCGGAGGATTGCGCGTCATCCGCAGTATCCAGAACCGGCAGGTCGGAACCTTGACCTGTGTCATCCAAAACCGGGGTGTCGGCATTAATTTCGACAACTGGCTGATCGACCGCAGTTGGCGTCGAAACAACACCCAGGTCAGTCTCCGGAGTGGCCACACCCTTTGAGACGATGACGGCCATGCTGAGGCTGATGAGGCAAAACAGCGCGGCCAATACCCAGGTCGTGCGCGACAGGAATGACCCCGCGCCACGCGATCCGAAGACGGTGCCTGAGGCACCGCTGCCAAACGCCGCACCAGCGGTAGCACCGGGGCCCCGCTGGACCAGCACGAAAGCGACCATCGCGATCGCGATCAGTACGTGAAATATATTCAATACCTGCATTTGTTCAAGCTCTCATCAGATCACGCAACGGCATATGGCCAGAAAATCTTCGGCTGTCAGGGAGGCGCCTCCCACCAGCCCGCCATCGATGTCGTTACGGGCAAATAAATCAGCGGCATTGGACCCTTTCACGCTGCCGCCGTAAAGAATTCGTAGTTGACCGGCAATTGTACCATCCAGGGCGGCAAATTTGTCACGAATGAATGCATGAACTGCCTGGGCCTGCTCCGGCGTCGCCGTCAGACCGGTGCCGATGGCCCAGACTGGCTCGTAGGCCACGATGGCCTCACCGAAGCTCTGCACGCCCGATTCCGCAAGTACGGCATCGATCTGGGCAGCCACGATCTGCTCCGTTTTCCCGGCTTCTCGTTGCTCGATGGTTTCACCGACACACAGGACCGGTACCAGCCCGGCCTCCTGCGCCGCTTGATAGCGGGCCGCGACGTCTGCATTGCCTTCCCCATAAATCGCGCGGCGTTCGGAGTGCCCCACCAGCACATAGCGGCAGCCAAAATCCGTCAGCATGCTTCCGGAAACTTCACCCGTATGAGCGCCCTGGGCGTGCGGGTTGAGGTTCTGTCCACCCCAGGCCAGAGGGCTGCCGGCGGCGAGAGACTGGACCAGGGGGAGATACGGAAAAGGCGGAAAAACTGCCACATCCAGTGCGGCATTGTCGCGCGTGCCAGCCAGGACACTCTCCAAAAGCGATCGCACCATGGTCTGCGAACCATGCATTTTCCAGTTGCCAGCAACCATGATCCGGCGCATCGTTTTTCTCCCGTTTTCCCAAGTCGGTCAAGCGCGCGCAAGGATACCGGCCATACCCCGATCCCGCAAGCCAATCGGCACATGTCGGCGAGCCGAAAGCTGTAGTAGCATTGACGAATTATCAGCCCAATCGCCCAGGTGACATGCCTCCGGAACACGTTCAATCCACCGACCCCACGCGCTGGGCCCTGGTCACCGGCGCATCCTCCGGTATCGGAATGGAGTTTTGCCGGCAACTGGCCGAACGGGGCTACCACCTGGTGCTGGTCGCCAGGCGCGCCGACCGCCTGCATACCCTGGCCTCTGAACTGCGCGAGCAGCATGGCACGGCGAGCCTCGTGATCCCCGCAGACCTTTCCGCACCGAATGCCTGCGCAAAGATCGCCCATGAACTTCAGGAAGCGGAAATCGCCGTCGATTTCCTGGTCAATAACGCCGGCTACGGGCTGCCCGGGCGATTTACCCAGCCGACCTGGCGAGAGCATGCCGACTTCATCCAGGTCATGATGACAACCGTTTGCGAGCTGACCTGGCGACTGCTGCCGGCGATGCATCAGCGTGGTCGCGGCCATGTGATCAATGTGGCATCGGTAGCAGGGTTGGTCCCGGGTTCTGAAGGGCACACGCTCTATGGTGCCAGCAAATCTTTCCTGATCCGTTTCAGCGAATCCCTCGCTTTGGAAGGAAGGCACCGGGGCATCCGGGTTTCTGCCCTCTGCCCAGGATTTACCTACAGCGAGTTTCATGATGTCAGCGGGACGCGGGACATGATGAACCGGCTGCCGCGCTTCATCTGGCTGCAAGCTGATGATGTCGTGCGCTACGGAATCGAGTCAGTGCTTCGGAACCCGGTGCGCGTGGTCGCCATTCCCGGCTTCACTTATCGCTTGCTGGTTGGGCTCAACCGCTTCGTGCCGGGGTTCGGCGTGCTGTCGGTCAAACGAATGTCCCGTCGTTTTCGAAAGTTGGACTGAGCGCCTTGTCACAGCATCAGGCAGAAATTCAATGGACGCGCGAGTCGGAAGGTTTTTCCTATCCTGAATACAACCGTGATCACCGGTGGCGATTTCCCGGCGGGGTCGAAGTCACTGCGTCCGCAGCGCCGGTCTACCTGGGTTCACCTGACCGGGTCGATCCAGAAGAGGCTTTCGTTGCCGCGATCGCTTCGTGTCATATGCTCACGTTTCTGGCCATCTGCGCCAGGAAAGGTATTGTCGTTGACCATTATCACGACCCGGCGACCGGTTACCTGGAAAAAAACAGCGCTGGTCGTCTCGCTATCACGCACGTGGAGTTATCACCCGAAATCACTTTCCAGGGAACAGCGCCGTGCGAGGACGATCTGAAAAAGCTGCATCACCAGGCGCATGAGCAATGCTTCATCGCCAATTCGGTACGGACCGCCGTTTCGTTATTGCGTTACGGTTGAGCCTCCAGTCGCTCAGGAACCGGCCACGGTCATCGACCCGATGAGTATGGATCCAGCCTGGATGTTGCTTCGTGAATCCACGTCATTACCAATCGCCCGAATCGCGCGGAACATGTCGCGCAGGTTACCGGCAATGGTAACTTCTTCGACCGGGTAAGCGATTTCGCCATGCTCCACCCAGAACCCCGAGGCGCCTCGCGAGTAATCTCCTGTGACCGTACTGACACCCTGCCCCATGACCTCGGTCACCAGCAACCCGCGATCCATTTGCCCAAGCAGGTTTTCAAATGAGGTCTCGAGCCCGCAGAGCCTGAGGTTGTGCACGCCACCTGCGTTGCCCGTTGTCTCCAGACCCAGGCGTTTCGCCGAGTAGGTGGAAAGCACGTATCCGGTCAGCACGCCGTCTGCAACAAGATCCCGTTCCCGAGTTGCGACTCCCTCGGCGTCGAAAGCCGAACTGCCAGACCCGCGCGGGAGAAAAGGCAGTTCGCGAAGGGTCAACCACTCGGGAAACAATTGCTCGCCGGCACTGTCCTTGAGAAAGGATGCATTGCGATAGAGCGAGCCGCCGCTGACAGCACTGACGAAGTGACCGATCAAGCCACGTGCGACGTCCGGAGCGAACAGCACGGGTGCCTGACCGGTATCGACCTGGCGCGCACCCAACCTGCGGATCGTGCGTTCGGCGGCCTTCTGGCCCGTCGCCTCTGCCGGTTCGAGGTCAGCAAAAGCCCGGCGGCTGTCATACCAGTAGTCGCGCTGCATGCCATCGCCTTTGCCAGCAACCAGGACACAGCTCTGATCGTAACGGGTACCGCTGGAAACGCCGATAAAACCGTGACTGTTGGCGAGGACGGAGACCCCTGTATGCGCATTGAAAGAAGCGCCTTCCGAGTTGGTGATGCGACCGTCGGCTCGCCCCGCATCCTCACAGGCGAGCGCGCGAGCAATTGCCTCTTCCGCATCGAGTGGCCTGGGGTGCCAGAGATCCAGATCCGGAAACTCAGTCGCCATTCGCCCGGGTTCGGGCAAGCCATTACAGCGATCCTCCTGGGTAAAACGGGCAATATCGAGCGCGCTTTTCACACAGGATCTGACCGAATCCGGGTGCAGATCAGCGCTGCTGGCGTGGCCCTTGCTGTCACCCAGAAATATCGTCACGCCGATACCGCGGTCTCGGTGGTGCTCGAGTGTTTCGATCTCACCCAACCGGACGTTGATACTCAGACCCGCCTGGGCGCTGGCACTGACTTCCACTCCATCGGCGCCCGCCTTGCGGGCGCTTTCCAGGGCAGCTTCCACGCTGACCATCAACTCCCTGGCCTCCTGATCGCGGTCCGGCACCGTCTGGGTTACCATGCTTGTCTTTTCCATTACTCGTAGATTCCTCTGATTCCCGACACCATGCCCCAGGATCCAAAACTCACTCCAGAGCCAATACCCAGCAAAAGCCAGCGCAAACGCGACGCCCATGCCCTGTTCGACCTGGGGCGCGAACTGGTCAGGCTGAAAGCATCCCAACTGGCCCGGATGCCGCTGGATACTCGGCTGCGTGAGGCCGTGGAAGAAGCACGCGCCATCAAGTCACACATTGCCCATAAACGACAACTTCAGTATGTCGCACGGGTGCTGCGCAGCGTCGATGTCGACCCCATTCGAGCGGCGCTCGACTCGATGCAAGCGGGCGCACGCCTGGCCACCGCGCAACTGCACCGCGTGGAAGCCTGGCGCGACCGCCTGCTGGAGGAGGGTGACCCGGCCCTGCAGGAACTCCTGAGTCACCATGAGTCCAACGAGGCCCAGGCACTGCGACAACTACTGCGCAACACCCAACGTGAAGCCAAGCTGGGCAAGCCGCCTGCCTCGGCCCGCAAACTGTTTCGGCTATTACGTGAACTGGACGCCCGGCAGCCACTGCCGCCGGCCTGATCACACACCCGCACTTCTTCCGGAATCCCGCAACGACGCCAGGGA
>JAHEFS010000103.1 GCA_024640045.1 Chromatiales bacterium
GCGGCTGCCGAGTCGCTGCTGACGTTTTTTCCGCTATTCGGCATCAGCCTGGGCCTGACCGAAAATTTCACGCTGGGCCTGATGACCGTGATGGGCTTCGGCGCGATGATCCTGGTGATGCCGCTCAGTTGGCTGGCGGACCACGTCGACCGCATGGGCATGCTGGCTATGTGCGTTTTGCTGACCCTGGTGGGGCTGCTGCTCATGCCCTGGCTGATCCGCGAAGGCTGGTCGGCCGGCCTCTATGCCTTCGTCTTCGGTGGGGTGGAAGGCATGATCTACACGCTGGGCGTGATCCTGGTTGGTGAGCGCTTCAAGGGCGCGCTGCTGGCGGCCGCGACCACGCTGTTCACGGCCTGCTGGGGCGCCGGCACCGTGGTGGGGCCTTTGGTGGTCGGCCTCGGCATGGATTGGTTCGGCGAGGGGTACATGGCCCTGATCATCGCGGGACTGTTTGCGGTCTATCTACCCTTGCCGGTCGTCAGCTGGTACCTTGGCAAGGGAGCCCGCAAGTTATTGAGCAACCCGCCGCAGGATGAAATGAATGAGCATTGAAAACCTGGTTTTTTTCGCTGCGAACGAACCCGAATTCGAGGAATTCCCAACCCCGGTGGAAAAATGCGTCAAGGGCCGGCCGCTGCAGCGAAGCTGGCATCATTTTACCAACGCCGATGGCAAGTTTTTCGCCGGCTTGTGGGAGGCCGAACCGGGTTGCTGGGAAGTCAGTTACACGGAGGACGAGTTCTGCCAGATCCTGGCCGGACGCTCCGTGCTCAGGGACACGAGCGGCCATGAGCGCGTTCTGCAGGAGGGTGATAATTTTGTCGTCCCGGCCGGCTTCGCCGGCCAGTGGGAAGTGTTGGAGACCACGAAAAAGATTTACGTGATTTACCAACCCTGAGCGGAGGCGGTCGTATGAATGGCATCAAGGCGAGGCTGGTCGGCTATCTGGAGTCGCTCCGGTTCCCATGGTTGCTGCTGGTCACGTCCCTGCTGTTTCTGGTAAACGTGTTCGTGCCGGATGCGATTCCCTTTGTCGATGAAATACTGCTGGCCCTGGTTGCAGTGGTATTGGGCAGGCTCAAGCGGAAAAAGCCGGCAGGCCCGGAGGCCTGAGGATCCCGGGCAGGAGCATATGATGACAAAGCATTGCGATTGGTTGAGTCCGCTGAGACGCGTGGGCGCGGCGTATTTCCCCTGGGTTCTCGCGCTCGGTATCGTGTCGCAGCCCATCGCCGCTGAAAATGGTGGCACGATTCGCCAGTACCAGTTCGCACCGGCAACAAGCGGCTACCAGTTGGTGCTGAAGCAAGTGCCCCGGCCCGAGGCCGGTGCCGGTGAGGTACTGGTCAGGATCAAAGCCGTATCGCTGAACCGCCGTGACCTCAACATGCTGAACAATGACTACGGCGGTGAAGACGCCTACAGCGGGGGTATACCCCTGTCGGACGGTGCCGGCGAAGTGATCGCCGTGGGCGAGAACGTCACGCGGCACAAGGTCGGCGACCGCGTCGCCGGTATCTTCTTCGAGCGCTGGATCGCGGGTCCGCCCAGTGCCGGGGCACTCGAGTCGGATCGCGGCGGCAATCCCGGCGGGATGCTGTCCGAAGTCATCGTGACACATGAAGACGGCCTGGTCGCGATTCCCGAACATCTGAGTTACGAAGAAGCCGCAACGCTGCCATGCGCGGCGCTGACGGCATGGGTTGGCTTGTTCAAGCGCGGCCACATGCGGCCGGGCCAGTTCGTGTTGCTCGAGGGTACCGGCGGCGTATCGGTCTTCGGCCTCATTTTCGCGGCCGCCGCCGGTGCTAAACCCATCATCACCAGTTCAAGCGACGACAAGCTCCGGCGAGCGATGGAACTCGGTGCCTTTGGTACCGCCAACTACCGCCAGAATCCGGACTGGCAGGTCGAAGTGCGCGCGCTGACCGGTGGTCACGGCGTGGACCAGGTACTCGACGTTGGTGGCCGCGACACCCTGGGCAAAGCCTTGGAAGCGCTCGCCTATGGCGGTCACGTGGCGCTGATTGGCGGCCTGTCCGGCTACGGAAGTGACATACCGACCGATTCATTGATGTGGATCAACGCGACGGCCAGCGGCGTCTATGTCGGTTCACGGGAAGATTTCGAAGCGATGAATGCGTTCATCAGTGAACATGAAGTCCGTCCGCTGAT
Organism: Chromatiales bacterium; assembly: GCA_024640045.1. Lineage (GTDB taxonomy): Bacteria > Pseudomonadota > Gammaproteobacteria > Xanthomonadales > SZUA-36 > WTJD01. The sequence continues at coordinate 2,179 of JAHEFS010000103.1, forward strand.
CGATCGAGTGTTCGAGTTCGAGCGGGCGCAGGATGCGTTCGAGTACATGGAAGGCGGCAGCTTCATGGGGAAGATCGTCATTCGAATGTAGGCCAGGAGTTTTCTCATGTCACCTGCAGGTTTTGCCTATCGATTTGCAGCTGCCATCGTGCGCAATCCGGGCCGTAGCGTGGCCGGAGGAATTCGAGCAGTGGACCTGGGTACCCCTGATTTCGAGCGGTTCCGGTTGGAGCACGCTAAGTACGTTCGGGCACTCGAAAGGGCAAAGTTGCAAGTCACCGTTTTGAGTGAGCTGGAGGCGTATCCTGACTCGGTGTTTATCGAAGACGCGGCGCTATGCCTGCCGGAAGGTGTAGTAGAGTTGCGTCCCGGTGCGCCGTCGCGAACGGGTGAGGCCGGTCTGCTTGCCGGGACGCTTGCTGGTCTGGGATACGATGTCATTCGCTGCGAATCTGACGGGTATATCGACGGTGGCGACATCCTGGTGACCGATACCGTCATCCTGGTCGGCTTATCTGCACGAACTGATTTGTCGGGATTCGAGTGGTTGAAATCGATTCTGGAAAGCTGGGGTTACACGGTGCAGGCCGTCCGCACTCCGGACCGGGTTCTCCACTTCAAATCAGACTGCTCCGTACTCGACAGCCACACCGTTCTCGCAACGGAGCGGCTGTCTGGAGCAGAGTGCTTCGCATCGTTTCGAGTGCTGACCGTTCCACGAGGCGAAGAGGCGGCAGCCAACTCGATCCGGGTCAACGACACCGTGCTGGTTCCTGCGGGCTATCCCGCGACTGCCGAGCTGCTCGTTCGCGAGGGGTATGCAATTGAGCCAGTGCCTGTCAGCCAGCCCAGTCTGTTGGATGGAGGCTTGTCCTGCATGTCGTTGCGGCTACCGGTGACTTGATCAACAAATCTTGCAGCATGCCGTGAGCAAACCGGATGCGACCGCAGGGTTGGTGGCCAGTTTACAGCGCTTGGGACGACGAGCACGATCCCACGCAGCCTGGTCTGCCTGGTTGGCCCGTCAGCTAACCGCCAGACCAAAAGACTCAATGATTTTTTGCTTTTGATGGCCAAACAACTATGCTTAACGGTCACCACCGAGATAGAGATTCAAAACCTTGTCTTTATTCAACGAACTGAAACGCAGAAACGTCTTTAAAGTAGGCATTGGGTACGTGCTTATTGCCTGGTTGGTCGCACAAGTGTTGCAGTTAATATTTGAGAGTTTTGGCACACCGGATTGGGCGATAAAAACCGTGCTGGTGCTATTGGCCGCCGGGTTACCTTTTGCCCTGTTTTTCGCCTGGGCATACGAGATGACGCCCGAGGGACTCAAACGCGAACGCGACCTGGACCGATCGCAACCCATAACCCCGCAAACAATTAAGAAACTCAAAGGATCTAAAACATCGGCCAGGGTTTTGAACTCGTTGATTTACAAGAGTCGTTGTAAGGGCTTGGCCAACTGGGATCTAGTGAACTCGATCCTTGCTTCCAGCACTCAGAATAACCCCGCAAATGGCATTACGGGAGTGCTCGTAGCATCGGAAACTCACTTCCTCCAGGTTCTGGAAGGCGAGTTTGAAGCCTTGAATGCAACCTTCGAACGAATCTCTCATGATTCACGTCATGATAAGGTTCAGTTGATTAGTTTCACCGAGATAGAGGAACGAAAATTCGGTGATTGGGCCATGCACGGCATTGGCCTATTCGATCTCAACCAGGAATTGAAATTCAGACTGTGCGAGAAGTTCGGTGAGGACAACGGAAACGTTCGTTTTCCCTCCAGGGCGCCAGAAGTCATGGAGTTGCTGAACATTCTGTTTCCCAAAGAACAAATCGGAACGGCTGGTGAATAGGAAAGCCCCAAAAATTGCCCTGATCTGCATTGATTGGGCGAAATGAGAGCTAAGCTCACCTGCGAGTCACAGTTGGAGAGGGCAATGCGCCGGGTCCAGAAGACGCTTGCGGCCCGCGAGCGAAAGTACGGTTGATGGGCCTGTTGGGCGTCATGGCGATCGTGATTGCATTGGACATGGGGCTGGAGCACTGGCGAGCCATCAACGATGGCGTGATGGGCGGTGTATCATCGGGACGCATGGTCGCGACCCAGGAAGGGCTGCGTTTCGAGGGTGAGTTGTCGCTTGAGAATAATGGTGGTTTCGCTTCGGTTCGTCGCTTGGTAATGAACGATCTTGCAGGGGCCCGTGGCGTGCGGCTCGAACTTCGCGGCGACGGCCGCAGCTACCAATTCCGCCTGCGTCCCGGCAACCAGTTCGACGGCGTCGCCTGGAGCGCAGCATTTACGACCAATGGAAACTGGCAGACGGTAGAACTCGCCTTTGACGAATTCCAGCCGGTTTTTCGCGGCCGCATCGTGCCCGAAGCGGGCCCGGTTAGCGCAGCAGAAATTCGCCAGCTTGGTTTTCTGCTGGCTGACAAACAACCCGGCGCATTCGCTATCGACATCCGTTCGATAGAGTTTATTGGCGATTAGGCAAGACCGATCCTCAGTCCGCGCCTGGCGGAAAATGGAACTATTCACTGAGTGAATCCCAGGTGACTTGAGTGCTGTTTTCCACTCAATTGCGGAACCACGTTCACTTGGTTAGCCAATCTCCGCTTCCGACCCGAAACAAAACCTCCCACTACTTGCTGGGCCTACCTGCGCATTCGAGCCATAGACCAGAGAAGCGACCGTCACACGCGCTTCACAACTTGACTGATACTTGGCCATCCTTTTCTGAAAAGACTTAATTCACATGGAATATGTGAATTAATAGTTCGCAATATCAATGACCTACATCATTGACATTAGCCCTCATCATGGTGATGTATTGATTATCGGGTTTCTTGCAGATAGGGAGGAGAATGGTGAATACCAAGCGAATTGAATTTCTCAGTTTGTTAGCCAGCCTGCTTTTTCTCATCACTTTCACAGCATTTGCGGAAGTTGTCGATCAGCCCTCGGGTTTGTCTGTGTATGACGAGTCTGCCTATACAGAGTTCGTGGAAAACAAGATGAAGGAGCTCGATGGCTTGTATCTCCAGTTTTGTGAAACTTGCGGCGCTGATGCTTCAGCGGCTGCTCTCGCCAGAAAGGAATTTCTCACCAGCGTTCGCGACCTGATGCAGCACATGAATTCCAGATTCGACGCACTGGATCCAAAGAAAGGTGCCGCACTCTCGCCAACTGAAACGCTAGTGAGTATTCATGCGCTCACCATGCTCGTGGATATTCTTACAGCAACCCAACTGGAGCACATGGCAGCGCATCCATACATCGAGTGAGTGCTGAGCGTTTCGCAAAGCGTCACGTTATCTGTCGTGATACGCGGGGTCAGAATTTCACCGGAAATGGTCAGGGTGGCGGTATCGCCAGTGTAGGGTCCCTGCGCGGTCTGTCAGCGGCGTCCGGGCCCTCCCAGCATCGCGGTGACATCCTCGGGCGGGCATTCGGTATCGTACGTGAGTTAGGCCAGAAACATCTCCTTCCTGACCGGGAACACCGTAATCAGCAAGCCCTGCCCATTGGTGGCCGGGTTATGCCAGGCGTCGCTTATTCAATCGGCGATCTGGAAGCCCAGGCCATCCAGGCAGAAGGGGACGGTTGCCTGGCGATCACCAGGGGAGCTCGGAGCCGTCGTGGGAGAGGAGCTTGCCGCTGTCCTCGAAGCTCAGCCGTTCAATCACGGCTTGCATGCCGCGCACCGACGTGTCGATGTCGAAGGTGGCCTTCGAGCCGCCCATGTCGGTGCGGACCCACCCCGGGTGCATGGCGATGGCGATGACACCCTGTTCGGCCAGGTCCATGGCCATCGACTTCATGATGGCATTCACCCCCGCCTTACTGGCCCGATAGGCATAAAGTCCGCCGGAATCGTTCAGCGCCATGCTCCCCAGCATGCTGGACAGCGTGACGATGCGGCCCCGCTCGGCTCGTGCGACCTGCTCGACCAGCAACTCCGCCAGGCGCATCGGTGTGAACAGGTTGATGTCGAAGACATCGTGCCAGAGTTCCCGGTTGAAGTGCCCGAAGCCCTGCAATTGGTCCGCGCGCGCCAGACCCTCGACTTTCGCCATGCGGCCCGCGTTGTTGATGAGCACGTCGATCGTGCGATCTGCCAGGCTGTCGGCTACGGCTCCCAGCTCCCAATCGTCGGTCAGCGTGCACTCGCGGATATCCAGCGCCGCACAGCCCAGCCCCGTCAGTTCTGGCGAAGCCTGTCGCACCAGGGCAACGACGTCGCAGCCGTCCTCAAGATAGGCCTTTGCCAGCCCCAGGCCCAAGCCGCGATTGGCTCCGGTGATCAGCACGGTGGACATCAGCGTTGCTCTCCATAGAGGCGTTCAATGAACGCCGTGGTTTGCGGATACGTGTTCTTCCAGGCGGTGATCTCGTTCTGCATGGCTTTCGGGCAGCGGTCGATATCGATCCGCACTGCGTCAGCTTTGCCACCACCGAATTGCGGCGGCATGACCCATAGCCCCATGATCGCGGCAAACGCGAAGTCGGTGTAGTTGAGAGTGTCTCCACCCAGTATGGACTGCCGGCCATCCGCGAGATGCCCCTCGACCTCGGCCAACAAGGCATCGAGGTGCTGCACGGCCTTTGCGTGGCGCTTGGGTGTGATGCGGAACGCCTGGCGAATCAACAGGCGGAGCAGGGGATAGAGCAGCTTCAGGGCCAGGCGCTGCCAGGCCGGAATCCGCGGGCTGTTGGCACCCCATGCGTGCTGCGTGAGTTCGCGGTCACCCAGGATGTGAAAGTACACCCAGACCTGCAGATCCACTCCGCAACGGTCCACGCGTGCTTCGAACTCGAGCCGCCCGGGCGTCGGCCGCAGAAACTCCGCCTGTTCGGGCCGTTCTGCCGCGTAGCGGCCCCACAGGTAACGCAGGATCTCGGGCGAGTTGCCGATGGAGGACTGCACGGCGCCGCTGCGGAACCTGAGGAGCGGCACCGTGCGGCCGAGGAAAAAGGCGCCCAACGCACCGCCCGTCGGTTTCTCGACGTATTCCAGTCCCAGCCGATCCATGCACCAGCGGACTTTCTCAACGAAGTGACTGGCCGAGATGGTCGCCAATTCGAGATCCGGTACCCTGGCTGGCGCGGCAATGGCGCTGAGCGAGATGGCCCAGCGCCAGAGCAGGGCCAGCAGCACCAGCGCCATGGCGCCGACCACGGATATACCCCACCAGGCGACGATGAGCGGCAGCAGAAACAGGAACAGGCTGTGCAGCAGCAGTCGACGACCGGTCACGTGGGGCTCCTAGCGGTTTGCCTCGAGCGCCGCAATACGCTCCTCGAGGGGTGGATGGCTCAGGAACAACCGTTTCAAGCCGCCGCCGATGCCGCCGGAGATTCCGAACGCGGCAAATTCACCCGGCAAGTCTTCGGGCTGTTGGCCGCGTTGCAGGGCGCGCAGCGCACCGATCATCTTGGCGCGCGCGGATAGCGCAGCACCGCCCTGGTCGGCCCGAAACTCGCGCCGGCGCGAGAACCACATGACGATGGTGCTGGCCAGGATGCCGAGGACGATTTGGGCGATGATCGAGGTGATGTAGTAAGCCGGCCCGTAGCCGCGCTCGGTCTTGAAGACCACGCGATCGACCACGTGGCCCACGATCCGCGAGAGGAAGATGACGAAGGTGTTGACCACGCCCTGCAGCAGGGCCATGGTCACCATGTCGCCATTGGCCACGTGGGAAACCTCGTGTCCGAGCACGGCTTCTACCTCGTCCGAACTCATGTTCTGCAAGAGCCCCGTGCTGACCGCGACCAGGGCCGCGTTGCGCCGCATGCCGGTCGCAAACGCGTTGGGTTGCGGAGATTGGAACATGCCCACTTCCGGCATTGCGATGCCGGCCGCTTGCGCCTGCCGGCGAACGGTTTCAACCAGCCAGCGCTCGGTATCGTTGCGGGGTTGCGTGATCACCTGGACGCCCATGGCGCGCTTGGCCATGAACTTTGACAACGCCAGCGAAATGAAGGATCCGCCAAAGCCGATAACTGCCGAGAGAACCAGCAGTGCCTGCAGGTTCAGATCGACACCGTTTTCCGCCAGGATGCCTTCGATACCGAAAACCTGGAACACGATGCTGATCAGCACCAGAACGGCCGCATTGGTGGCCAGGAAAAGCAGAATTCGCATCATTTGCGATATGACCTCACGTGATCGACTATAGACGCATTAAAAATTCTTCCTCATGCATCATTTTTCAAGGGCCATCGTTGAAAACGCGATTAACGCGGTCATACACGCGGCCGGCCGCCTGGAAACCCGATTTTACTGAGCGGCTGCGGCCGACTTCCGCCTTGCGAGGTCTTCCTCTACGAAGCGCATCAGGGCCTCGGCGATCGCGGGGCGGGGAAAATCGTTCTTGTCCACGAAGTGCCGGCCAATGAAGGGGTGCTCCTCGGCGATCGGCACCGCGGCCGCCCAGTGGTCAGCATTCAGGTAGCCTATCAGCGTACTGCCTGGTATCAGCTGGTCGTAGAAGATGACCTGGCTATCATTGCGCGGATCGATCTGGCTGAGCTTCTTGTGCGTGACTTTGAGAATGGAAGATATGCGGTCGGGTAGCGGATAGGTGACCAGGGAATAATAGGGGATTTCCTCCGGCAACGGATTTTCGTTGAGCCAGTCCTGGCGGACGCTTGGCCGCAGGCTTTCCACTCCCTTGCCGTCTCCGGCCGAACAGTCAGCCTCTGGCGCGTGTCGCAGCAGGTCGAGTTGGCCTTCGCTGGCGTCGTAGGCCAGCGGCGAGCCCCCCACGGCTCCGGCCACGCTGACCACGGCCGCGACGTACGGAAGAATTTCGGGGTAATCGACCACGGCGGTCAGGATGTCCGGTGCACCCTTTGAATAGCCGACCAACACGAGGCTCTTGGGCTCAATTTCGTCCGCGTTCCTGAGAATCGCATCGCTGATTTGTCGCGCGTTGTTGTCGGTCCCGGACAGCCCGTCGACTTTCAAAACAAAGCTGTTGTAAGCGAACTGCCCGATATGCTCCGAGAATTCGTTCTGGTAATTCATCCAGTCTTGAATGCACTCCCAGCCCACGCCGGGCACGAACGCGGCGATCAATTTGCGCCGAGAGATTCCGAGGTCGACCGGCGCGCCGGTGCCGGGCGGTTCGTTTCCGACCCGCACCAGGGCCTCGTCACAGGACCGGTAGTGCGGCAATTCCCTGCCGTGGTCTTCCATAACGGCGCAAACTACTTCGCGGAAGCGCCCGCGCTGGTCTTCGATGCCGGCGCGCGTCACGGGCAACAGGGCTTGCGG
>JAHEFS010000219.1 GCA_024640045.1 Chromatiales bacterium
TTCAATGCGATCGTAAGCCGGGTCGACAGTGATGCGCTACTGGCCCGGGCGCGCCAGGCTGACCAGGATCTGGGCAAGGGAAAGTACCACGGCTGGATGCACGGCATGCCGCACGCGGTCAAGGATCTGGCCAATGCCAGGGGCCTCGAGACCAGCTATGGCTCCACTTTGTATGCCGGTACGGTCGCGGAGGAAGATGACCTGCACGTGGCGCGAATCCGTGCACAGGGCGCCATTTTTATCGGCAAGACCAACACGCCCGAATTTGGCCTGGGCAGCCAGAGTTACAACCCGGTTCACGGCGTGACCGGCAACGCTTACGATCCGGCACTGACTGCCGGCGGCAGCAGCGGTGGCGCAGCCTGTGGCATGGCGACGCACATGCTGCCGGTTGCCGACGGCAGTGACATGATGGGATCGCTTCGGAATCCGGCTGCGTTCAATAACGTGATTGGTTTCAGGCCGAGTCAGGGCAGAGTGCCTTCGCTACCGAGCGATGACCTTTTCTACCAGCAGTTGTCCACCGACGGACCGATGGGACGCACCGTCGAGGATACGATTCGCCTGCTCGGAACCCAGGCAGGCTACGATCCGCGCGCGCCGCTGAGCCTGCATGATGCGCTGCCCTCGTTCGATGCCTATCGGCCGGCCAATCTGGCCGGGTTGAAAATCGGCTGGATGGCAGACTATGACGGTTACCTGCCCACCGAACCCGGGTTGCTGGAGCTGTGCAGCAAAGCACTGGCCGGCATCACTGACCGGGGTGTTGTCGTCGAAGACTGCCGGCCGGACTATGATCTGGCGCGGCTGTGGCAAACCTGGCTGACCTTCAGGCACTGGGCCCTGGGTGGTCTGAGAGAAATTTACGATGACCCGGAATTGCGCAAGCAACTGAAACCCGAACTCGCCTGGGAAATCGAGGGCAGTTTTGACATGCCCGCTTCACGTGTCGCCAGTGCCGGTGTTGACCGGGCTGACTGGTATCGTGCCCTGCTGAAACTGTTCGACACCTACGACATGCTGGCGCTTCCGACCGCCCAGGTCTTTCCATTTTCCAAAGAGATTCACTGGCCAAAGGAAATTCGCGGTCAAAAAATGGACACCTATCACCGGTGGATGGAAGTGGTCATCGGCGGCACGCTGTCCGGACTGCCGGTGGTCAACCTGCCGGCCGGATTCGACCCGACGGGGCGGCCTATGGGCATGCAGTTCATTGGCCGCATGGGTCAGGACCAGCGCGTACTCGAATTCGCGTTGGCCTATGAAAACGCCACGGACTATTTGAAGCGGCGGCCACGGTTGCCGGCATGAGCATTTTCCGGACGGTAATGGCGCTGCTGCCTGCCCTGGGTATGGGCGCAATGCTCCTGAACGCCTCGGCAGATGACCTGGCCAGCTTCTGCCAACAGTTGCCGCGACCCGCCTATGCCGCTTTTGAGAAGCACCCGGCCAGCAATAGCTGGTTCGAAGTCTATGAAGTCGAGCCGGGCGTCTTCGCCATCTATGAACCGGCCCAGTGGCAGGAAGTCATCTCCTACCTGATTATCGGTAATGACAACGCCCTGCTCTTCGACACCGGCAATGGCATAGGGAATATTCAGGCGGTGGTGGAGCAACTCACCGACAAGCCCGTGACGGTACTCAATTCCCACACCCACTTCGACCACGTCGGTGGCAACCACCAGTTCAGCCAGATCCTGTCGGTTTCCACCGCCTTTTCCGTGGCCAATAGCCGGGGATTGGACAACGAGATGGTCAAAACCGAGGCCTCGCCGGAAGCCCTGTGCCACGGTCTGCCCCCGGGAGTCACCCAGACTGATCACCGGATTCTGCCTTTCGAAATTACCGGACAGGTCCGGGAAGGCACCATCATCGATTTGGGCACTCGCAAGCTGGAAGTCCTGCAGGTGCCGGGCCATACTGACGATTCCATCGCCTTGCTGGATCGCGATGCGGGTTTCCTGTGGACCGGCGACACCTTCTACGAGGGGCCTATCTGGCTATATTTTCCGGAGACCGACCTGGCGGCTTACCGTCAATCCATCGCCCGGCTTGCTACCCTGGCGCCCGAGCTCACGGCGCTTTTTCCCGCTCACAATACCCCCAAAGCCTCACCCGATTTGCTGATTGAGACCCAGAAGGCGTTTGAGCAAGTCCTGGCGGGCACAGCCAGGTCCACCCCGGCGTGGGAAGGAGCAGTGACCTTCGAATTCGATGACTTCGGATTCTTGATGCGCGAGAATTACACCAGCCTGGACGATGAAGAAAAGGGGTCAGAGTAAGCTATCCCGTGAGAAAAGGGCTCTGCTTAGATGCAAATTGCAATCGCAACCGACTGCATCAATCACTGGGCTACCAATCACCCAATGAGTATGAAAGGATGCAAGCTGTTGCTTGAATCGCTGTGCGAAAAATGCGGGTTACCTCAGATTCTCCCCGCTCTTCGCTCGACTGAACGACTTTTATAATCAGTAGCTGAAAGAGGAAGTTTGAAATTGAAAAAATACGAAGACCTTGAACAGGAATATTTGGCCCTTCACGGCAAACTTCTGGATGTGGCCATCAAATTCGGAAAGAAGACGAGAATAGACCACAGGGAGTTAATGGTCATTGTGGATATTGATGTGAGTGAAGACAAGCTTCTACAAGAGGTCTTTGATACGCTGGATGTTCAGCCGTCCCACATCGGGGTTTCCCACGAGGTTTGGAATCAGATCTTTGAGTGAG